>CAIWXH010000338.1 GCA_903916565.1 uncultured Oscillochloris sp.
CGTGAGCGGCGACAGCGCGTTTCGCCTCAGTTTGGCCTCGGATGGCGCCGCCGCAACTCGTGGGCAGTTTCCGCATCTGGGCGCGTATGCGGCGCTGCGGCTGGACGCAAGTGACTTGCCACGGGTGCCCGCGCTGCTGCGCGGGCGGCTGGCGGTGCAGGCCCGCGCTGCTCACGGTCAACTGGTTGCCGCCACCGCCCTCCAGCTTCCTGGCGTGCTTGACGATCTTTTTACCTACGACGGCCCGCTTGGCGTAACCTGGGCGGGCGCCACGCCGACCATCAGCGTCTGGGCACCCACCGCTGGTGCCGTGCGCTTGCACCGCTTCGCCGATAGCGCCCCCACCACCCGCGCTGTGGTGCTGCCGATGGTGCGTGAGGAGGCCACAGGCGTTTGGTGCATTGTCGGTACGCCTGACTGGCGGGGCCAGGATTATCTTTTTGAGATCGAGGTCTACGCGCCCGCCGCCGATGGCGTGGTCTGTAATCTGGTCACCGACCCGTACTCGTTCAGCCTGAGCATGAACTCGGCCCGTAGCCAGATTGTTGATTTGGCTGACCCAGATTTGGTGCCGGTAGGCTGGGCGCAACTGGTGAAGCCGCCGCTCGCTGCGCCCGCAGAGATCGTGCTTTACGAGCTGCACGTGCGCGATTTCAGCAGCTGCGACCAGACCGTCCCGGCGGCGCTACGCGGCACGTTCCTGGCCTTCACGCTGGCCGATTCGGCGGGCGTGACGCATCTGCGCGAATTGGCCGAGGCGGGCGTGAGCCATATTCACCTGCTGCCCAGCTTTGACTTTGCGACGGTTGATGAGGACGTGTCCCGCCGTACGCCTTTGCCGCTTGAACAACTGGCGGCGCTGCCGCCCGACTCGCCCGCGCAACAGGCGCTGATCGCGTCACTTGGCGACCACGGCTTCAACTGGGGCTACGACCCGCTGCACTACACGGTGCCCGAGGGCAGCTACAGCACCAACCCCGACGGGCCAACGCGCATCGTTGAATTCCGCCAGCTCGTGCTGGCCCTCAGCCGCCTGGGGCTGCGCGTGGTGCTGGATGTGGTCTACAACCACACGCACGCCTGCGGCCAGCACCCGGCGGCGGTTCTCGACCGAATTGTACCGGGCTATTATCACCGCTGCGACGCCGACGGCGCGGTCTGCAACTCGACCTGTTGCGCCAACACCGCCAGCGAACACGCGATGATGGAACGGCTGCTGCTCGACTCGGTGCTGACTTGGGCGCGGGCCTACAAGGTGGACGGCTTTCGCTTCGACCTGATGGGCCACCACATGGCGCGGAATATGCTCAAGCTGCGCGCGCTGCTCGACGCGCTGACCCTTGAGCGCGACGGCGTGGACGGCAAGCGCATCTGGCTCTACGGCGAGGGCTGGGATTTCGGCGAGGTGGCGGGCAACGCACGCGGCGTGAATGCGACCCAGCGCAACATGGCGGGCACCGGCATCGCCACCTTCTCCGACCGGCTGCGCGACGCGGCCCGTGGCGGTGGTGCCTTCGACGACCCGCGCAGCCAGGGTTTTATTACGGGCCTGTTCACCGACCCGAACGAGCTTGACCAGGGCGATAGTGAGGCGCAGCGCCGCCAGTTGCTCCACGTGACCGACTGGCTGAAGCTGGGACTGGCAGGCAACTTGGCGAGCTACAGGCTGGTCACCGGCGACGGCAACGAGCGGCGCGGCGACCAGATTGATTATCACGGCGTCCCCGCTGGCTACACGCACGCCCCGCACGAGCAAATCGTCTACGTGGCGGCCCACGACAACGAGACGCTGTTCGACGCGGTGCAACTGAAAGCGCCCCGTAGCGCCGATGTCACCGAGCGGGCGCGCATGGCGATGCTTGGCCTGAGCCTGACGGCGCTGGCGCAAGGGGTGCCCTTCGTTCACGCGGGCGACGAACTGCTGCGCTCGAAGTCGCTCGACCGCAACAGCTACCGCTCGTCGGACTGGTTTAACCGCATTGACTGGACGGGGCAGCGCAACACCTTCGGCGCGGGCCTGCCACCGGCGGGCGACAACCAGGCCCACTGGCCGCTGCTGGGGCCGCTGCTGGCCGACCCGGCGCTTAGGCCCACGCCCGCGCTGATGGCCCTGACCTACGCGCATCTGCGCGTGATGCTCCGCATTCGCAAAAGCACGCCGCTTTTCCGGCTGCACGACGCGGCGCAGGTGCAGCAGATGGTGCGCTTCTTCAACTGTGGCCCAGGGCAAGTGCCGGGGCTGATCGTGATGAGCATCAGCGACAACGGCCCCGTGCGGCTTGACCCGCTGACGGGCCAGGTGGTCGTGCTTTTCAATGCGACGGGCAGCCCGCTGCAATGGGGCGACCCGGCCTTCGTCGGGGCGAACACGCTGGCGCTGCACCCGCTTCAGGCGACCTCGCCGGACGAACGGGTCAGGCAGGCGCAGTTCAGCGCCGCAAGCGGGCGGTTTGACCTGCCGGCGCGGGCCACGGTGGTGTTTGGCGGCCCGACGCCGCTGGTTGCCCCGCGCTAGGACACATCGGCGGAAATGCGCGGCAGGTTTTGTACCACGAAGATCACGAAGGTCACGAAGGCCGAACCGCGTGCGGCTGCGCTCCGTGCCTGACGAGAATCGCCGCGCAACCCGACAGGAATTTCCAGAAAGCGGTACTAGGGCCAAGTGGTGTACACGAAACACGGGGAGGGCATTGCCCTCCCCGTGGTGTTTCGTGTTTACGCAGCACCCAGCGAACGTAGAGACGTTACTCGCTCTCGCTCTCGCTGTCCTTGACCGCCTCTTTCAGCGTGCTGCTGGCGCTGAAGCCAGGGGTTTTGGTGGCTGGAATTTGGATCTTATCGCGAGTTTGCGGGTTGACGCCTTCACGGGCTTGACGTGAGCGCACCTCGAAAGTGCCGAAACCTGTCAGGGTTACTTTCTCGCCCGCTTGCAACTGCTCGGTGATAACCTCCAGGGCGGAGTCAACAACGAGCTTGGTCTCCTTCTGTGACACGCCCGCTTTTTCCGCGACCGCCTTGATAAAGTCTGTCTTCTGCATTGGTAGTCCTGCTACTTTCTACGTACCCGAACGTACGCGCTAGAAATTCCTGCTTCATCCCAACGTGCCATTTCAAGGATGGTCTTATCGTCAGTCCACAGGCCGGTTTTACGTCTCGACGTAGCCACCACCGAGACGGCCAGTTCGGCACTGACAAGCCCGAACGATGGGTCACGAACCGAATGATCTTGGGTATCGAACATCCTGCGCGTGGTCCCCAAGCATGGCACAGTCCACCTGAGAGCATTTCGCAAAGACCAGACTAAGGCTCCTTGAAAGTGTGGACTTTAGCCCTTCAGGACGCAGTATACCGCACTTGTCAAGACCCATGACGCATTGTGATGCCGTAATCGCCACTTCAGATTTTCCACCGTCGTTTTACCGCATTAGGACGCCATGAAAACTTCCGAACACAAGTGCTTTTTTGACGGGCAAAGTTTTGACACAATAAATGCGGCGAACCGCATTCTAGTGCAGTCCGCCGCATCTACATTGTCAAATGGTCTGGCTAGTACGACAACGAGACACCGTTTGCCAATCTCACCACAAAGGCACGAAGACACCAAGGCCGCGCACGCGATGGGTGGCTTCTTTGTGCCTTTGTGTCTTTGTGGTAAACAAGAAGTCTCGTTGTAGTGCTAGGGCGAAGGAGCGGCTTCCGCCGCCGATTGCGTCACCATCCGCCGAAAGCCTGCTCGTCGCGCACGTGGGCCAATTGCTCGGCTAGGCC
>CAIWXH010000339.1 GCA_903916565.1 uncultured Oscillochloris sp.
AGCGATTCCCGGCAGAACACCGCACCACGGATGGACATCTGGTGCGTTCAAAAGCAGAGATGCTGATTGATAATTATCTCTATATGTCAGGCGTCGTCCACGCCTATGAGCGCCAACTCCCGATTGAAGCAGAAGTGTACTGTGATTTCTATCTTCCCGCTGGCAAGGTCTATATTGAGTATTGGGGGATCGAAAATGACCCGGCCTACAATGCGCGCCGCAAAGCAAAGGTTGAAATCTACCAGCGCTCAAAGCTTCAACTGATTGAGTTGACCGACGATCATATTCGTAATCTCGACGACTATCTTCCAAAAATGCTCATCAAATACAAGATTACGGTGGACTAAACCGCCAGCGTATACCGCCAGGTTGGCCACGCTCACGATCTTCAGCCCGTGCTGCGCGGCGAAGCGCGCAAGGTCGGGGCCGCGTGCCATTGTCCCGTCGGCATTCATAAGCTCGCAGATCACCCCGGCTGGGGCCAGCCCACTTAGCCGCGCCATGTCAACCGACGCCTCGGTTTGGGCGGGGCGCACCAGCACCCCGCCCACCGCCGCCCGCAGGGGAAAGATATGCCCAGGGCGCCCCAGATCATCTGGCGTGCTGGTGGGGTCAAGCGCGCCCGATCCGCCGCTGAGATGCCGGTCGTGACGCCCGTCGCCGCCTCAATCGAACCCGTGAAGTTGGTGCCGAAGGGCGAGTTGTTCTGGGCGACCATCCGTGGAAGATCGAGCCGATCCGCAATGGTGGGGTCAAGCGCCAGACAGATCAGCCCGCGCCCCTCGCGGGCCATGAACGCAATCGTCGCCGGGGTGGTGAACGCGGCGGCGCAAGCGAGGTCGCCCTCGTTCTCGCGGGTTTCATCATCAATGATGATCACCATGTGGCCGGTCGTGTAGGCGCACAGCGCCTCCTCAACGCTATGCAGCATCAGCGTGCCTCCGGGCGCTACGCCTGCGTCAGGCGCTCGACATACTTGGCGATCATATCAACCTCTAGGTTCACGGGGGCGCCGACCGGCTGGCTGCCCATAATCACCGCCGCCTCTGTGTAGGCGATCATCGCGATGGTAAACGTCTGGTCGTCCAACGCGGCCACCGTCAGGCTTACCCCGTCCACGGCGATGTAGCCCTTCTCGACGATGTAGGGCATCAGATGTGTCGGCGGGCGAATGCGGATGCGCTTGGAGTCGCCTTCGGGCTCAACGGCGACAATCGCGCCGACGCCATCCACATGGCCCTGCACGTAGTGGCCGCCCATGCGCCCGCCAAAGGTCAGCGCCCGCTCAAGGTTGACCGGATCGTCGGGCTGGAGTTGGCCGAGGTTCGTGCGGCGCAGGGTTTCCGGGCTTAGGCCGACGCTGAAGCTCTCGTCGGCGAGCGCCGTCACGGGGAGACAGGTGCCGTTAATTGTGCTGCTGTCGCCGAGTTGCGCGCCCTCGCGGGCAATCCGACTGCCGACCGTCATAAAGTTGCCGCGCTCCTGGTCGCCAGCGAGCGCCAGCACGCAGCCCATTTCCTCAACAATGCCCGTGAACATCACACTCCTCCGTAGCATTCCACCACGGCGCATCTGCCGTAGCGGCAACGAGCAACACATCCTGGTCATAGCGCTCCAGACGCCGCAGGGTGAAGCGGTTCGCATGCGCCATCAGGGCGGTGCCGACGCCGCTGACGGGGCCAAGGGCCGCTGCGCCGCCCACGATTTTGGGGGCGATGAAGGTCTGAAGCTCATCAATCAAACCGCCATCGTTGAGCGCACCGAGCAGCGCGCTGCCCCCTTCCACCAGCAGGTGGTTGAGGCCGCGACCGGCGAGCAGGGCGAGCAGGGCGTGGAGATCAACCCGCCCGGCGGCGTCGGCGGGCAGCAGTTCGACCTGGCGGCCACGGGATTCGGCTTCGGCGACCCAGTCGGGCGACGGCGCGGCGGAAGGCCCTTCGCACACCGCGTGCGCTCTCCTCTGGCGTACGAAAACCGAACTGAGGACAAATCGATGCTTAATCTCCTGGTATGGCTCATCGTCGGCGCGGTGATCGGCTGGGCAGCGGGGCTCGTGCTGGGCGACCGCAACAGCGTCGTGGTCAATATCATCGTTGGTGTCGTGGGGGCTATGATCGGCGGGTTCCTCTTCGGCGGGCCAACGATTAACCAGAACGCCCTGAGCCTGAACGCGATGCTCATCTCGCTGGTTGGCGCGATCATTTTTCTGGGCATCGTTCAGCTCGTCCGCCGTGGACGCTGGACATAGCGCGCTGGGTGGATCGTGCGCCCACGGCACAGTTCGTGCGCTACGACAGAGGTTGTGGGGTGACGCAATCTGCGTGTCCGCATACTGCCGCTGCGCCGAACCGTGAGCGATGCGGGCAGCGGTACGATTTCCTGAACATCGTGAGCGCAGAAGGAGTTCAACCACGGGTAACGGAACCGAACGGGTGAGAGGGAAGAATGCAGCAACAAGGAGCCAGTATGAACGGCTATGTGAACGACCTTGCGGGTAGCGCCATTACGAATACGGACTTTCGCCGGGTACTCTACACCGCAGCGCACTGCCAGCTCGTCGTCATGGCGCTCAAGCCCCAGGAAGATATTGGGGCGGAAGTCCACACGCTCGATCAATGCCTGTACGTGGCGGAGGGAACCGGCGAGACGGTACTCGCCGGTGTACGGACGGCCATCCGCACGGGCAGCGTGATTATCGTCCCAGCCGGGGTGCATCACAACATCATCAATACCGGCAGCGTCCCGCTCAAGCTCTTTACTATCTACGCGCCGCCGAACCATCGCGACGGCGTTGTCCACCCTACCCGCGCCGACGCGGATGCCGACAATGAGCAGTTTGACGGCAAGACGACCGAGGACGTGGTGCGCGAGCCGTGATTTATGTCTGACATGGAGCGCGGGGCGATGGTTGCGGCCATCGCCCCGCGCCAAGTGAGGTTATGCGATGAAACAGGTTGACCGCTTCTTGCTCGCGATCAGCGCTGGCGTCGTGGTGCTGGTGGTGGTGGCCCTCGCCATGGCCCTGACCCGCACGCCGCAGGGCTATCGGCCCGACACGACCCCCGACGGTGTCGCCCACAACTACCTGCTTGCCCTCAAGCAGCGCGACAACGCCCGCGCCTACGGCTACCTCGCAGCTGATCTGGCGGGCTACCCGCCCTCGGTGGATGCGTTTGTCACCGACATTGACTCACGCTACCTCTGGGCCTTCAACCGCGAATCGGCGACGATCAGCGTCGGCGCTGTGCAGATCACCGGCGACCGGGCGGTGGTGACGGTGAGCGAGACCCGCTTCGCTGAGGGCGGGCTGTTCAGCAGCGGTCAGTACGGCACCTCTTTCAGCATGACCCTGCGCCGCCAGGGCGAGTCCTGGCGGCTGATCAGCGCCGACTCGTACTGGGCCGCGTGCTGGAGCCAGAGCCGCCCGTGCGAGTGATGCGGGCGTTGGCGAGGTTTCAGATGGGCCGTTTGTGCTTTACGGTTCGTATAGCAATCCTATCCCGGTCGTGCAGCCGGGGGACTGAAGTCCCCGGCGCTTGATCGGCGAAGCCTGCCTTCGCAGGCGATCCAGGCCGCGCAGGCGGCCTTCGCAGCCCGTAGCCCGTGGCTTCAGCCACCGGGCAGGCGCGCAACAACCTGTGTAGGATTGCTATATGCACGGCTGAAGCCGCTCCTACGAACACCGCAAACTGGAAAGCTGCTACGAACCTTGTCTTTGCATGGAAGTGTGGAACCGATGCGTAGCGTACGACGCTGGTATATCTTTCTGGTGGCGACGATCAGCCTACAGGCGGTGGCCTGGGCGGTGATCGCGCTGCTGTGCAACCTGCTGGGGGTCTGGGGCGCTGAGCGCTCAACCACCGCGCTTGCCTTCCAGGTGGCGGTGATCGTGATCGGCATGCCGGTCTTTGTCATCCACTGGCTCTGGGCGCAGCGGCTGGCCGGGAGCGACGGCGAGGAGCGCGGGGCGACTCTGCGCCGCCTCTACCTCTACGGGAACATGGCCGCGCTACTGGCGCCCTGGGGCGGCAGCGCCTACGATCTGTGCCGTGGGCTGTTGGGCCTGCTGCTTGATCCATCCGGCGGCTGGCACGGCGGCGGCGCATTCGACACCGGGCGCAGCGGCGCCCAAGGGGTGATCGGCGAGCTGACGGCGCTGCTGGTACTCGGGCTGCTCTGGTTCTACCACCGCCAAGTGGCAATGACCGACACCGCCGCCGCGCCCCCGGATGGTAACGGTGCCCTGATTCGTCGGCTCTATCTGCTGGGCTTCAGCCTGGGCGGGCTGCTGCTGACGACCCAGGCGGCGGTTGCGTTGCTGCGCTGGCTGCTCTACCAGATGGGCGGCACCGCGACCATGATCGACGACCGCACCCTGCTCAGCCCGGTTGCCGGTCTGCTGGTCGGCCTGCCGCTCTGGGTGCTGGCCTGGCGTCTAGCCCAGGCGCTCGTCCACGGCCCCGACAGCGGCGAGCGCGAGTCGGCCCTCCGCACGTTCTACCTGCACGCCGTGGTCTTCGGCAGTGCCCTCGCCGCCGTCAGCGGGGCGACCCTGCTGCTGGCCGGGCTGCTGCGTCAGGCGTTTGGGCTTGACCCGCAGGGCGACATCCGTGGCCCGCTGCCGGTGGTGCTGATCACGGCGGTTACATGGGCCTACCACCGCCTAACGCTGCGCGCCGACGCGGCCCGTATTCGCGAGGTGCCGCGTCAGGCCGGGGTGCGGCGGCTCTCCTGGTACCTCGTCGGCAGCATCGGCCTGGTCGCCACGCTCAGCGGCCTCGGCGGCGTCCTCAGCGCCCTGATCCGGGCGCTTGGCGCGGCGAACGTCGGCAACGACCTGCGCGAGCAACTGGCATGGTCGCTTGCGGCCCTGGCCGTCGGCCTGCCGGTCTGGGCGCTGATCTGGCGCCGCGCCCAAGGGACGGCCACGCCCGACGGCCCCGCTGGTGACGCTGAGCGCGGCGCGTTGGTGCGCCGGATCTACCTCTACGGCTTTCTCTTCGCCGCCACCCTGACCCTCCTGAGCGGCATGGTCTATATTGTCTTTCGGCTGCTGCGCGCGGCGCTCGGCGATCAGCAACAGGGCAGCCTGCTGGCCGACTTGGCGCAAGCCATCGCCTTCAGCCTCATGGCCGCCGGGGTGCTGGCCTACCACGGCGGCATCCTGCGCGGCGAGGGCCGCCGCCTTCAGGCCGCCGAGGCGACCCAGGCCGCCGAGCTGCGCGTGGCCGTGCTCGACCTCGCCGATGGCAGCTTTGGGCGGGCCGTGGTCGAGCGGCTGCGCCGCGAGATCCCCGGCCTCACCCTGCGGCCAATCGGCCTGACCCCTGCGGCGGCAACCGCGATGGGCGCGAACGCCGACCCGCGTGGCCTGCCCGCTCAGCTCGCTGAGGCTGACCTGATCGTGGGCCTGTGGCAGATTGCCGTGCCTCAAACCGCCGGGGCTGAAGTCGCGCAGGCCGTCGGGGCCAGCTCGGCCCGCAAGCTCCTGCTGCCCAACCCCGCCGAGGGCTGGGCTTGGGCCGGAGTGGACACCTGGAGCGCTGCAGCCGCCAGCGGCCAGATCGTCCACGCGGTGCGCCAGATACTCAGCGACGAGCCGATCCACCCCGCCCGCCCCATGACGCCCCTGGCGATCATCGGCACCATCATTGGCGCGATCCTGCTCCTGATCATCCTGGTGAGCCTGGCGCTGGTGATCGGCAACGTACTCGCCTAGCCGGAGGGATAACGATGCACACCACCGATGCGCCCATACCAGTCGCAGGCGCATTGCCTACGGCGTAGCACGAAGTCCTGTATTGGAACGTGACCGCGAAGCCGAGCCGCCTGATCTTCATACAAGCGCTCGCCCTCGTCGGCCTTGTCCTCTTTGGGCTGCTGTTTGTCAGCCTGGCGATCAGCCTGGGGAAGCTGCCGACATCCGGCTCGTTCACCCTTGGTTGGCGCGAGAGCGGCGCCCTGTTCAGCGGAATCGTCCTGACCGAGCTTACGCACGGTCTGGTAATGCGACTGGCGGGCGCAACGCCGCGTTATGGCATCATCTGGAAAGGCTTGATGCTCTATGCCACCTCGCCGGGGTTTGCGTACCAGCGCAATACCTACGTGGGCATCTTGCTTGCGCCGTTCGTCCTGATCAGCGTGCTGGTCGTGCTGGGCATCTGGCTGGTACCAGGATCA
>CAIWXH010000340.1 GCA_903916565.1 uncultured Oscillochloris sp.
AATGAGTTCCTTGATGTGCCGAGGAATACGTGCTTCCAACCGCTCTTCCTTTTGAGCGCGGCGCGCGGGAAGCGGTGATTCTCTGCTTGCCATGCGGCACCTCTCTTTCTCGGACATGAGACGATACCTATACCTATGTCGTTTCCATTATACGGCAATATGCCGTACACTAGCAAGAGGTTTTGGTGCAATCATTCGCCTGCCCCCCGATGGTGTCAGGAAAAAAGTCTGTGACCCACCCTACCGACTGTCCGGTAATGTGAAAACCAACCCTATTCTGACGCCTTTTTGCCGAGATGCCTGACGCCCATTTAGGGTATAGGCTAGATGGACAGATGCGGATTTGGCACCAGATGGCAGGCATACGTACGACCCGTCTGGGCCGCCTGGGCCGTCTGGTGAGCGTCGCTACGGGCAGTACGAGACACCCCTTTATGTTTCAGGCTATACTGGCACGCGCCCGCTGATGGAAGTGGCTCGGAACGCCGAGGTGCGATGTACGATCACGACTCAATCCGCACTGCCCTGCGTGCGAAACCGGGGGCAGTCGAGATCTCCCCCTTCGACGCGACCACCTTAGTCGCCAAGATAGAGGGCAAGTTGTTTGCCCTGCTGCCACTGACGGCAGAGTCCCCGCAGCTTTCGCTGAAGGTCGATCCTGGTTATGGTGACGTGCTGCGGGCGACTTACCCGGCGATCCCGCCAGGCTACCACCTGAACAAGCAGCACTGGATCACCCCCCCTCGATAGAAGTCTGGAGCCAGCGCTGGTGCAGGCGCTCATTGACGATTCCTACCGCCTCGTCGTGCGCGGGTTGCCGCGTGCCACTCGCACCCGGCTGGTGGCACTGCCAAACGACGTAGGCTACACGAAACGATACACGCTCGTAGCGCAACGCATCAGGCAGGATCTGGACAAGACTCTGCCCTATCTATCCGACTATTACCGCCGATACTCCGTAGACCATCCCTTCACCACCGCCGACAATCGGCCAGAATCTATCACCTTGGAGTTTGATACATTGCATCCACTGTGCCTGTAATCCGCACCATTGCCAACCGTCCGACTGCCACGCGACGGGAAGCCGTGTTACTGGTGCTGTTCGTCGCCCATGTGCTGGCGTTCGCGCTGCTGGCCCCCCCCTGGCACCATTACGATGAGCCAACTAACCTAGAGTATGCGTTGCTGATCCGCGAACTCGCCCGGCTCCCCGCTTATGACGAGCAGATCCCGGCGCTGCGCCAGACCATCGCCCGCTCGATGGGGGCCGATCCGATGTTCGCTCAACTCGATTCGGCCCGTGCGGTTTCGTCGCCTGACCTGACCTTGGGCTTTAATCAGCGCGTTCATCCCCCGACCTATTACATGCTCACGGCGCTTGCGACGATCCCGGTGCGCTCTGCGCCGATTGAGCTTCAGTTACAGATTGCACGGTTGGCGAGCGTCGCCTTGGCGGCGCTCTGCTTCTATCTGGCGGTACGTGCGACGCGCCTGCTGGTGACCGACGACGCCGTGCGCCTCTTCGCGCTGGCTGCCCTGGCGTGCCTGCCGCCCTTCGCTGAGATTATGAGCGCCGTGAATAGCGATGTGCTGGCGAACACGGTCGCGGTCGCACTGCTCTGGGCGGCGGCGGCGCTGCAGCAGCAGCCAGCGCGAAGAGGCGTCTGGATCGCCCTGCTGGTAATCGGGATGGCGCTAGTCGTCAAGCGCGCCCTCGTGGCCCCGGCGGGTCTGCTCCTACTCGTCGTGGCGTGGCCGATGATCCGCAGGGCGTGGCGACACGTCGGCCTCGCCTTGGCCGCGCTGCTTGGCCTGGGCTGGCTCACCCTCGCCACCCTGCCACCGCAACTCGCCGACTGGACGCCGGTTCCGCCCGAGGCGGAGGTCGCGCAGCACACGCGGTCGGTGGCCTTCACTGGGACGGCGGCGTTCGCTTTGACGCGCCCGCCCGCTGCGGCGGGGCCGATGGTCGTGCAGGAGCTTGACCCCATTGTGCGGAGTCAGGCTAGCGGCCATCTGCTGACAATCTCGGGGCAGATGCGCGCCGACCGTCCGGGGGCGATGGCGCTTGGCCCAGCGATTCAGCTTGATCAGCGCATCGTCGCCGATAGCGTGGTGGTGGGGACAACCTGGACGCCGGTCAGCATCTCAGCGTATGTGCCACCCGCCACGCGCTACTTGGCGGTACGCCTCAACGGGCCGTTTAGCGCGGGCACGGTCTTCTACGATGATCTGGCCCTTGTGCTTGACAGCGCCCCGGCTGGCCCGTCTGCCGATGGCCTGCTGACGGCGGATCTGCTCGATCCGACGGTGGCGCACAATCTGCTGCGAAACCCTGGTGCCGAGCGTACGCAGCCGAACCTGCTGCTGATCGTCCCGGCCCCGCTCCGTGCGTTCCTGGCCCGCCCAACGGTGGTGCGTGCGCTGAGTACGGTCGGCAACGTTGACTGGATCGCAGCGGCCTATCCCCGGCAGATCGAGTTGCTTTTTCGCGGCTTCTGGGGCAGCTTTAGCTGGGGTGAGATCAGCGTGCCAGCGGGGTGGCTGCTCTCGATCAGTCTCGCCGTCGCGGTGGGCCTGTTCGGAGCCATCTGGCTGAGCGTCCGCATCAGCGTGACGCCCAGCGCGACCGCACCGCTGGCGAGCGCCGGGGCGTGGTGGCTCTGTCTCAGCATGACCGTCGTCGTGTGGGCGGTCGCGACGGTGCGCGTGCATCTGCAGCCAGTGCCGGGGGTGCTGATCTGGAGCTTTGGCCGCTACACCTATGCGGCGGTGCTGCCTGCGCTGATTGTGTTCGGGGCGGGCCTGCACGCTCTGCTGCCACGCACGCTGCGGGTGCAGACGCTGGTCGCAGTCGGGGTGTTTCTGGCGATCTACGCCGGAGCCGCGCTGGGCGGCACGCTCCTACCCATTTGGCGGCACTGACTCGGCCTCGCGTGGCGGAATGGGCAGGAAGAGCGCGTCGGCGAGACACAGATCGATGCTGCCGGTGTGGTAGGCACAGACGCGCAGGCCGGTCGCCTTCGGCGCACCTAACGTGCGGGTGCGCGTGCCGCCCGCGCAGTACATATCGCCAGCGGCCAGCAGTCCCGTCCACAGATCGAAGGTCAGCGCGGGGTTCGTGCAGGCATCGGGGAGATCCTTTTCCAGGGTGTCGGCAAGCATCCACGCCACACCTCCGGCGTAGTTTCCGGTACGCAGGGCGTTAAGGTTCAGCTCGATAAGGTAGGGTGCCGTCCCGAGACACTCGTGGCGCAGCGGATCTTGGCGGCAAGTGGGTGGCCCCTCGGTGTAGGCTCCGTTCTGCGGCACCGGATCGGTCGGGAAGCCGTACTCTTCAAGCACGACCGGGCCGACATAGCCGCCTGCACGAATGGTCGCAAGCACATGCGCGGCGCGACCGGCGTAGTTATGTGGGGCCAGAAAGTCCACGGCGGCGGTCAGCGTATGCCCCAAGCGGTCGGGCTGCCAATAGTTCGCTACCCCGTTGTCGAGACTGTCCGCAAGCTCAGTCGCCATGCCGACGGTCACCAGAAGCTGCGGGCTGCGCGCCTTCACGATTTGGTTGAGCGTGTAGGCCCATGTGGTAGCGGCTTCGCGATAGCCGGGGTCGCGGGCGAAGCAATCAAACTGCCGTGCGGGAAAACAGTGGTTATTCAGCTCGTTGTCTGCGCTGAGGTACGCGATCCGTTCGAGGGTGCCACGGTCGAGAAAATAGCTGATCAGACCCTCGATCCACACTTGCCGTTCGGGGGTCATCGCCCAGTCGCTGCTGTTGTGCAGCACGACCCCCAGCCGCATGCCGCGGGCCGCTGCCCGTTCAGCGAAATCGTAGATCGTGGCGTAGGACGTGGGCGTGTTCAGCCGCCCCTCAACGACCGACGGCAGCGCCACAAAAATTCGCAGCAGGTTCGGGTTCAACCGCAGCGCGGCAAGGTTGAGCCAAAAATCGAGCGAGCCATCGGCGCGAGCGGCGGTGTAGTGATCATCCCAAAAACTCTGCTCGTTGATTCCGTACTGCGGCAGGAAGAATTGGACGCCGTGCGCGACCCACGGGCCGCGTCGGTCGAAGAACTGTTGCTTGGCGACACGAATCTGCCCGCAGCCGTCGGGTCGTCCGGCGAGGCATGGCGCAAACCCGCCCGCGCCAACGCTCACGATCCCCAAGGTGATCGCAGCACCGGGGCTGCTATCTGGCCCGCGTGCGGGGCTGACCTGTGAACCCTCGGTAACCGTCAAGGTGATTCGGTAGCTGCCTGGCGGCAGCGGGTGCCCCGTCGCATCGGCCAGCGTGATGGCCCGGCGGTCGGTGAAGCGCCAACTGGGTGCCCACCGCTGGCTGGGCAGTGCCCCGCCAAGGGCTGGCGCCGCCTCCTCGCGAATCGGCTGGGCGGCACCGACGCGAGACAGGCGCAGCACAAACGAGTCCGCGCCTTTGGGCACCCGTAGCGTCTCCCAGTCGAGCCGGATGGGCAGGCTTGCGCCAGGCATCAGGCCAGCCGGTGGGGTGAGCAACTCGGCGCTACGCAGCACCAGCCAATCGCCAAAGAGGGCCACGCTCGGGCGCGGGGGCAACACCCGTGGTGCCGTCGCCACCCGGCAGCGAATTTCGACGCCCTGGAAAAGCGTGCCCCCACACGGGGTCGTGCCCGGCGGATCACCGAGGCTTGGTGCCTGGGGATCATGCTGGGCGGCGATGCTGGCGTGCAACGGCGCGACCAGCACCAACTCACGCTGGCCCGGCCAGGCAGGCGGCAGCGTAGCGACGACGACCACCGGCAGATGCGGCGTGCTCGGATCGATCCGTGGCGCGTAGTAGCGCCACGCCACGTCGATATAGGCCGGGTAGATCAGCAGCCGGTCGTCGGGGTGGAGGCTATGGAGGAGCGCCGTCAGCGCCTCGCGGTACTGTTCGCGCACGGGCAGCGGCCCCCAGATGCCGCCGGGCAACAGGTTGCTGCCAAGCTGCGCGGCAATAACCAGCGCCAGCAGCGCCTGCACAGGGCGCCTTGGAATACGCATCCGCTTTGGCGGTAGCGCCAGCAGCGCCCAGCTTGGGTAGAGCGTCATTAGGTAGCGTGGCTCATAGCGCTTCGTCCAGGTAAACTGGACAATGAAGAGGACGACTGCGGCAAGTGTGTAGATCAGCAAGCCTCGGGCCACGCGGTTCGCGGGTGCCGCACGCAGCAGGGCGAGACCACCCCACAGCGCCAGCAGCACCAACGGGGCCAGCAGCGGAAGCGTGGCGATCGTCGGGCCGTGGTTGAGGCAGAAAAACCAGAGCGTCAGCAACAGCGCCTGCGGAACGCTCACACTCGTGGCGCTGAGCGCTGGCGTCGGCAGATAGCCGGTGCTGATGACGAGCGCTACGCCAGCGAGCAGGCTGAGCATCGTGATGGCGAGGGCCATGCGGACTGGGCGCGTGAGGTGTGGCGGCGGGCAGCAGATGATGGCCGCGATCCCGCTGATGACGGCGAGGGCGGCGACGCGGTGGAGGAGCAGACCAAGCGGGGCGGCCACCAGCAGGATGTGTCCAGCGCGCGGATCGTCACCAAGGAAACGCAGCAGCCCCCAGACCCAAATTGCGCCCCACCATAGCACCAAGCTGTAGGCCGTGGCTTCTTGGGCAAACCAAAGCGGGAACGGGGCGATGACGAAGAGGAGCAGGCACGCCGCAGATGAACGCCCGAGGTGCACCGCAGCGGCGGCAACCGTAAGGGCTGCCGCCACGCCAGCGAGGGCCGAGGGCAGCCGGAGCATCCAGGCCGAGTCACCCGCCAGTCCCAGCCAGCCCCACAATAGCAGGTGGTAAAGCGGATACCCCGCCTGTGGGTCGCCAAGGAGTCGGAGCAGATCGCCCCAAGAGGTCGTGGTGGCTGCCGCCCAACTGCCGAGTTCATCCAACCACAAGCTTGCGCCATCCAGCCAGAAGAGCCGGACGCCGATCAGGGCAATGAGTGGCGACCAGCGAATCAGGGGTCGGGATACGATCGATGCTATCATTGCAATCCGCTGGTAATAACGCGGTATACTTATCGTGGAAGTCATATAATTTCTACACTGCCAATCCATATAGTACCAAGTGCGGCAGGGTAGCGCAACACGGAGGCGTACGATGAAACATCAACTTACCGCAGCCCTTCGCCAATGGTGGTTCTCGCTGCTGCTCTTGGGAGTGATGCTCTCGATTGCGCTGGTGAGTGAGCCAACCCAGGCGGTATTGAACACCTACTACTACTATGTGATGCTCCCGTTCATCAGTCGCTAAAAACCGATCAGAGCGAAATCCGAACCCGGCAGGGCAGGCTGGGACATTGGTTGCTTTCCGCCATTTGGGGAGCTGCAAAAAACAGTCATGCGAATCTTTCATCAGCGCTCTGCACAACGCGCAAGGCTGGAGGAACCATCCGCCAGTGGACACGGTCGCCTCCCGCGCACCCGCTGGTGGATGGAGTAACGCGTCCGATAGGGGCATCTCAGACCCTCTCGCTGGCTGGCCCCATAACGGCCCAGGTTGCCCAGATAGCACGTGGCGGGCACGCAGTTCAGATCTCCAACCGCATGGGTGTGGCGCAAGACCCTGACATGGGACGCGCAGGGCATCAATCGGCGCTTCGACCAACGGCGCGACGATGCGTTACGCAGCCCAGTGCTGCGGCTCGCGCTCCATGACGCCCGCCACGATCACACGGTACGCGAGGAGGTCGCTCCGATCACGCGGCGCTCGTCGTTGCGGTCGCACGCTGATCGGAGCGTGACATCGCACACGATGACTACCGCATTGGGCTGCCGTAATTCGCCGCGCTCACAGATACGCATTCTATCGATTATAATAATCAAGAGAATGCGTATTTGTGAGGTGACCATGTTTCTCGACCGTGAGGCGGAGCTGGCGTTTCTCCGCACTGTGCAGACGCGCACCCACCCTGGGCCAGGCCAGTTCATCATGCTCTATGGTCGTCGGCGGATCGGCAAGACCGCGCTGCTGCACCACTGGGCGGAGGGCAGCGGCATCCCCTTCACCTACTACGCCGCAGCAAAGGAGCCCGCCCCACTTCAGCGGCGCAAGCTCTTCGCCACCCTGCTGAAGCTGAACCCCGCCGCACCGACCGGCGCAACCTTCGAGAGT
>CAIWXH010000341.1 GCA_903916565.1 uncultured Oscillochloris sp.
ACAATGGCGGACTGCCTGTTTTTGGATACCCCCTCGGCCCGCGTGAACTCGCTGCGCCCGAGCCCAACTCCGCCCCGCTCTACCTCCAGTGGACGGAGCGTAACCGGCTTGAGTCGCACCCCGATGCGCCAGTGGACTACCACGTGCAGCTTGGTCGTATGGGGGCTGAGCGCATGGCCCAACTTGGCCACGACCCCGCCGCTGAGCCGGTCGAGTCTGGCCCACAGGATGGTTGCCTCTGGTTTGCCGAGACGCGGCACAATGTCTGCGACCAGGCCACTGGTCTGGGGTTCCGTAGCTACTGGGAGGGCCACGGCTTGCGCATCAGCACCCTGAACGCCTACCAGCGATCCCTCGCGCTCTTTGGTCTGCCCCTCACCACGGCAAAAATCGAACTGTCGGCGAACGGTGAGCCGTTCCTTACCCAGTGGTTCGAGCGCGCCCGCTTCGAGTGGCATCCCGCTGAGTCGAACGACTATAAGGTGCTGCTGGGACTGCTCGGTAATGAACTGCGCGCCGCCCTCCCCGTGTCGGCCAGCCCCGCGCCCGCGCCCACCACCTTCGGCGTCGAGGTCAACTACGGTGCCGGTACCAAGGTCGCGGGGCGTCTGGCCGATCTGAGCGGCGGCCCTGTGCGCTACAACGGGGTGTTCTGGTCTGCTATTGAGCCGACACAGGGGCAGCGCATATGGGAGAACCAGGCCACCGCTGATAAAGACCTAGCCGCCATCAGCGCCGTCGGTGCCGCCCCGATGGTGATTGTGCGCAGCACGCCCGCGTGGGCCAGGCAGGTGCCCGGCAGCGCCTGTAGCGCGATCAAGGCCGAATCGCTCGCCGCGTTCGCCACCTTTATGGGCGACCTCGTCGCTCGCTACAGCCGACCGCCCTACAATGTACACGCCTGGGAACTCGGCAACGAACCCGATGTCGATCCCAGCCTTATTCCTGGCAATTCGCCCTTCGGCTGCTGGGGCGATCTCCAGCGGGCCGACTACGGCGGTGCCGGGTATGCTGCGATGCTTAAGGCGGCATACCCGGCGATCAAGGCGGCTGACCCCCAGGCCACGGTCGTTCTGGGCGGACTGCTGCTCTTCTGTGACCCAACCCACGCCCCCACGCTGCCTTGTCCCGCAGGCTCGTTCTTCGAGGGCGTGCTTCAGGCTGGCGGCGGCAACTTCTTTGATGTCGTGGCCTACCACGCCTACGCCTACTGGCAGCCTAAACGGGTTGATTGGGACGCCATCCCCCCCAATTGGCAGCACCGAGGCGGGTTGCTAATCGGCAAGCTTCAGTTCCTGCGCGAGATGATGACGCGCTACGGTATCGAGAAGCCGGTGTTGATGGACGAGGGCGGTCTGCTCTGCTACCACAGCGATCCGTCGTGTGGCCCCGGCGGTTTCTACGAGGATCAGGCCAACTACCTCGTGCGACTCTACGCCCGCTCCTCGGCAAACCACCTTGCGGGCGCGATCTGGTACACCCTCAACGGGCCGGGATGGCAGGAGGGTAGCCTGCTCGACGCCGCACAGCAGCCGCGCCCCGCTTTCCACACCCTCGTCTTCCTCTCACGTTTGCTCAGCGGCGCAGCGTATGTCTCCGGCGGGGTCGAGGGCGGCGTTGAACACCACACGTTCCGCCGGGGCAACAGCGACTATACGATCTATTGGACGAACGATGCGAGCAGCGTGTCAATCTCCCCCCCCGCTGGGACACGCACGATTTATACGCTATCCGGTGACTCGTCGCCCGCTGGACAGAGCCTGACTGTTGGCTTCGCGCCCGTGATTGTGGAGGGTACTGCCGGACAGTGAGGGTTTCTGGCGATAGCAATCGCCTTCGCCGTTTCGCACTAGAGCAGAAGTAACGCGGTGAGGCATCCTGTCATTCTGAGCGAAGCGAAGAATCCCGACCGGGATTCTTCGCTTCGCTCAGAATGACAGCGTTACTTCTGCTCTAGTGCGCCAGGGCATGTGCAAAGTCGTGTGGTCGCCGGACAGCCCTCACCCCCCAGCCCCCTCTCCCCGTGAGGGAGAGGGGCAGGGGGTGAGGGGGCCGGATCTGACTTTGCTCACGCCCTGTCTAGTGCGCCGTTTCCCTTGACATCCACCGGAAGGATCGGTATAATCCACAGGTGAATAGTCAGTTCTGACTATATAAGCGCGGCGTATCACAACCAACGCACAGGAGCACCCACCATGCTATCGCTCTACCTCGCCACCAAGGAGATGGTGCGCAATAAGCGGCGCTTTATCTCCGTCTTTATGATCGTCGCGCTGATCACGCTGCTTGTACTCTTTACATCGGCCCTGGGCGACGGGCTGGCGCAGGGGGCCAGCGAGTATTTCGAGCGCGTAGGCGCGGAGTTGATCGTGTATCAGCAGGATGTTGACCTCCAGCTACCGGCGAGCCGCCTCGGTCGCGCCCGGCTCAGCCAGATCCGGCGCGTCCCCGGCGTAGCGGCGGTCGGCCCGGTTGGCGTGAGCGTGGCGGCGATCATCGCTGTTGATGGCGTGGAAAGCAGTAGCCTGAATGTCTCCATGCTCGGCGTCGAGCCCCGACAGCCCGGCTCGCCCGTCGCCTTCGCAGGCACCGCGTTGAACGACAGTCGTGCCGCCGAGACCGTGATCGACCGTCACGTCTCCGAGCGGCTGCACATCCCACTTGGCTCAACGATCACCCTCAAGGTGGTCCAGGGCATGGAGGAAAAGCACTACGACCTGCGCGTGGTGGGGTTTGCCGAGGGGCGCAAGGTGAATTTCATCCCCAGTATTTTTGTGCCTCTGCGGCGCTGGGATCAGATTAAGCCCCAGGCCACCGCTGGGGGCGGCGGGGCGGATCTGATCTTCAATATTGCGGTCGTCCAGCTTGAACACAACGCCTCGCCCGCTGATGTCGCCGCACAGATCACCACTACTGTGAGCCAGGTTGAGGTTACTGACCCGGTGACGGCCTACAAGACCACCCAGGGCTACAATGATATGATGTCAACTATTAGTATGCAGCAGGGCTTTATGCTGATGATTGTCGTGCTGATCGTCGGCAGCTTTTTCCAGATCCAAACGCTTCAGAAGGTGGCCCAGATTGGTATGCTTGAGGCGATTGGGGCGTCGAGCGGCATGGTGATCGTCACCCTGTTGTTCCAGGTCATGGTTACGTTGCTGGTTGGGCTCAGCGTCGGGGCCGCCGTGATGTGGGGTATGTCGCGGATGATGCCGCCGAGCGTCCCGATTGTCTTTAGCGGGACGAAGATCACCATCACTATCTTGTCGTTGCTCGTCTCCGGCCCGATTGCCTGTCTTGTCGCCGCACGCACTATCCTGAAGATTGAGCCGCTGCGTGCTCTGGGTCTGAGCGCGTAGAACTTGTTGTTAGACAAGGTTTCAAACCAGCTTGACAGGTTGCCGCCGAACAGCCCTCACCCCCCAGCCCCCTCTCCCTGAACGGGAGAGGGGGGGACATTCCTCACCAGGAAGGGATCTACTCCCCTTTCCCCGTGAGGGAGAGGGGCTGGGGGTGAGGGCTGCCCGGCGGCAACCTGTCAAGTATCCGCGAACCTTGTCTTAGGCATGGTTCAAAATGGGTACATTCAGCGTGACAGTCTTGCGATGAGGCGATGAGGCGATGAGGCGATACGGAACGCCTCACCGCGTCATCGTTTCATCGCAAGACTGTCACGCTGGATTGAACCATCCCTTAGTGCGAAATCTAACAAAAAAAACCAAAGTAGAAAGTAACCAATGAGTACCCTTGAGGCCAGGGCGGTCAGCAAGATCTACGAGATGAACGGTGCCGAGATCCGCGCTGTTGATAACCTTTCGCTCCAGGTGGGCGACGGCGAGTTTGTGGCTCTGGTTGGGCCGAGTGGCTCTGGTAAGACCACGATGCTGGCGCTGCTGGCGGGCCTGCTGCTGCCCGACGCGGGCGAGGTGCTGATTAACGGGAATAGTCTGCGCACCATGAGCAAGGCGAAGCTGGCCGCGTTTCGGCTGTCGCAGATCGGCTTTACCTTTCAGTCTAATAATCTTGTGCCCTACCTCACGGTTCAGGAGAATGTTGAACTGATGCTGCGCCTGAACGGCACCTTCGATAAGAAGGGGCGCGAGCGCACGATAGATCTGCTGCGCCGTCTGGATCTGGGCGACCGACTGGGCAATCTGCCCTCGCAGCTTTCCGGCGGCCAGCAGCAGCGCGTGGCGATTGCCCGCGCTCTTGTCCACGAGCCGAGCATTGTGCTGGCCGACGAGCCTACCGCCAGCCTCGACACCGGGCGCGCCCACCAGGTTGTCAGTACCCTGGCCCGGCTGATCCACGAGCAGGGTCGGGCTGGGGTGATGGTTTCTCACGACCTGCGCATGTGTGCCTACGCCGACCGCGTCTTGCAGATGGAGGACGGGCGGCTCTCTCGTGTGTTGACTGAGCGATCCGAGATCGAGGCTCTGGCTCACGTGACGCACGCCGAAGAACACGCTGATGCGCTGGCGTGAGGTACAAATGCGCCCGATGACCAATCAGCCCTCACCCCCTGCCCCTCTCCCCTTGGACATATCTTTACCCACATCTCTGCGCATATCGTCGCCGCCGGGGGGCTAAAGCCCCCGGCTACAGTCACAAAGCCCGCCTTCGCGGGCTCGGACAGCCCGCGAAGGCGGGCTTCGTAAACATAGCCGGGG
>CAIWXH010000342.1 GCA_903916565.1 uncultured Oscillochloris sp.
CCCCATCCCCCCATCCCCCCGTCCCCCCGTCGCCCTACACGGTGAGGCAAAACTGGGGTGCGCCCGCCTCGAAGAGCACAAGCGCCAAGTCGAGCAACTCGGGGTGAAAGGCCCGCTCGCGGTCAGCCGCCATACGCTCAAGGGTTTCGCCAAGCGACATTGGCCGCTTGTAGGGGCGCTCCGAGGTCATGGCATCGAACACATCGGCCAGCGAGATGATCTGGGCGCCGATGGGGATATGGTGGCGGGCCAGCCCCGACCCGTAGCCTCGTCCGTCCCAGCGCTCGTGGTGGGCGTCAATCATCTGCACCACGGCGAGGGGCGCGCCCATCCGATAGGCGCGGATCGCACCGAGGCGCGGGTGACGGCGCATCTGCGCCCACTCGGGGCCGCTCAGGGCGCTAGGCTTATTGACCAACCGGGGGCTGAGATCGAACTTGCCGAGGTCGTGCCACCAGGCGCCCCAGACCACGCACCGTCGCTGCGCTGCCGGTAGCCCACAATGGGCCGCGAGCTGGTCGGCCAGGACGCTCACGCGCTGGTTGTGAAGCTGCTCGGGGCTGGGCGCGGCGGCCCGGACGGGCATGTGGCGATGGGCGGCGCTACGGTCTAGCTGTGGCGTGTACATGAGGTATCCTCGGCTGCTTGCTACAAAATTGGCGTCATCTGTGGTGCTTAGACACGGTTCGTTGCTGTGTTCGGCCTGAAACCTAGCACCTGAAACCTAGCACCTGAAACCCGGTCTTAGGCTGCAACGGCGCGAACCAGCGAGGCGCACGTTGTTGTCGGCACCAGGCAATAGTGGAAGCACAGCGTGCGGTCGTGGGCGTTGCCCGTATAGCCGATTGACTCAACCACGTAATGCACGTCGGTCTCTGCGCGGGTGTATACGTCGGACAGACAGAGCAGCATCCGCTCGATACGGTGTACGAAATCTTCACGCGAGGTGTCGCGAGGGGTCATGGTGATCACACCTTTGATGACAGCGGTCACCATATACTCTGTTGCGTGCTGTGTCATCCGCGTGCCCCTTTCGCCTTACGCCCCTTTTGTTGCTCTGCGGCCAGTGTACGGCGAACGGGGGGGGCGACTCAAGGATGCCAGCGGGGGAATGCGGGGGATGTGTGGGCGCTATGGGGCGGATGGGTGAGGGATGCCCAAGGCGGTCATCAGATCGTCTGGCCTACCTGCTCAAGCGCGGCGCACAGCTCGACCACACACGGCGGGAAGAGCGTGCGGATGGTCGGGGCGAGCAGTTCCAGGGCTTCGATCAGATCGGCGCGGGCGAAGCGCCCCAGCGTCGCGACGATAGGCTGCAGCCAGAAGCGGTGCGCGTCGTGCGGGTGGAGCTGCCACCAGGCGTCAGCGAGGTCGCCGAGCAGGCTGGCGAACTGCGGGTCGCTCATCGGCCCGGTGAGCGGCGGGTTGTAGGCGTGGAGCTCGCTCAGCAGGGCGTCGAAGCGCTCCCAGGTGGTGCGTTCGCCGCCGCTCAGCGCAGGCTGGCGCAGCGCATCAATTAGCAGCGCGAGGCGGTCGCGGTCGCCCTGGGTGCCGACATCGCCGCTGGCCTGTTCGTAGGTGCGCCGCCAGCCCGCCATGGCCTGTTGGCGTGCGGCGTGTGGCAGCAGCACGTAGCGCTTGAGGATCTGCGCGGCCTCGGCCACCGCCGAGCCAGCCGGGAAGTTTAGCGGCTGGGTGGGCCGCGCCAGCAGGTCGTGCAGCGCCTGGCGGTTGGCCTGCGAGACATAATTCTGCGCGTAGTCACGCGCCTCGGCCTCACTCCACAGGCCCAGCCGTACCAGTTGCGCCACCAGTTCCGGCAGCAGGGTGGCGCTCAGCGAGGCCCGCACCAGGGCGCAGAGCAGCATGTTGCCCACGGCGGGGTCGTCCGCCGCGCCGGTGAACTGGCGGTCAATCTCGCCCTGAGCGCGTTTCAGCGCCTCGATGCAGGCCGAGCGTGACTGGCTGCGCCGTTCAAGCTCGCTGAACCAGGCGGGACGGGCCAGCAGATCGCGCAGATGGGGGCTGAGGGCGAGATATTCGGCGGCGTGGCGCAGCGCGTAGAGCGGCACCCCGGTCAGAATCGCGGCGCCCGTAAAGCCCGTGGCCCAACTGCACAGGCGGGCCTCCGCCTCGCGCACGGCGGCATACGTCTCGTCGGCGTGCGTCAGATACTCGCGGAAGTGCCGGTCGAGCGTCATGACGCCCAGCTCATCAAACTGCTGGTAGCGCACCAGAATGTCGCGCAGGGCGATCACCGTCGCACGCGGTACCGCCAGCAGATGCACGAGGTCATCATCGGCTAAGGGCGAGCGGGCGGCGGTCAGCAGGGCGAGCAGGCGGGTGAATGTGTCGTGGTGGGCCTCGGGGCACTGGGCCTTGATCAGTCGGAGGGCGCGCTCATAATACGCCTCAACCGGGATTGCCCCAGTTCGCGCCGCATCAAGCAGGTGCGGGTGTTCGACATAATGCACGGCCACCATCGGCAGCCCCTGGCTATGGCTGAAGATCCGCCGTGCCAAGTCTGGGTCATCGCCGTGGCCCGTCGTCAGCAGCAGGCCCTGAATCTCCGCCTCAGTCAGCGGATCGAGGCGGTGGAGCATGGCCCCTTGGCCCGCCGTCGGCAGCTCAAGATCCTGAAGCAGATGGTTGCGGGGCAGATGGGGCAGCAACAACTGGCGCACCGATGGTCTGAGCGTCAGCACCATGGTGACATTTGGCACCAGCCCGTCGGGCAAGAGCTGGCCGAGCAGCGGGCGCTCGGTGTCGTCGCACTCGTCCAGGCCATCGAGGATGATCACGAGGCGGGCACCGTGGCGGGTCACGCTATAGAGCGCGCTGCTGGTGAGCGCGGTGTCCTCTTCAGGCAGGGCGAGCTTCTGGACGCCGTGGGCGCGCAGTTGGCGGTAGAGCGCCCGCACCGCCTGACTGACATGCGTGCGCCCGTGGTCACGGCTGAACAAATAGGCCAGCCGAATCGGCTCGCCGTCGGCCAGCGTGCGCCAGAGTTCGCCGACCAGCGCGGTCTTGCCGTGGCCCATCGGGGCCTCGATGATGTGGTAGCATGGGGCGGCCAACAGCGTCGCAAGCAGCGCCGTCAGCCGGGGTGTCCGCAGAAAATGGTCAAAGCGGGGGTGCTGCGCGAAGATCTCGACGCCAGGGTTCAGATCATCCCGTGGCAGCGGCGGCACACTCGGGTCACGATCCTCGGGCCGATCCTCGGCGGGGCAGCCAAGCTGGTGCAGATCGCTCTTCAGGTGGGCAATGGTACGCCGCGCATCCCGGATGCCCGTGCTGATATGAGACGGCACCAGCGCCAGGCCGAAGCGCTCTTGCTGCCCCAGCAATGTGTGCAGGGTGTCACGATTAATCTGTAGCCGCTCGTTGAGCTGTACGCACTCGTCGTCATTGACCATGGTGATGCGGGTGATGTTTTGGGCCGTAGTTCGTTGATAGTATAGGGCCATCCGCGAACACTGGCGTCACGATGCGTTGTACGTCCAGGACGGTTGCAACGTCGCGCTACGTCCGGCCCGGTGGCTGAAGCCACGGGCTACGCGGGACGAAGGCCGCCTACGCGGCCTCGCTGAGCCTGCGAAGGCAGGCTTCGCAAAACTGGAGCCGGGAACTTCAGTCCCCCGGATTCAATAACCAGTTTAGGTTTGCTATATGCTCAGCCCAGCCGAATGGCTCGTGCGCGTGGGGTTCACCGAGGGCAACCCCTTCACCCTGACGTGGGCCGACGACGAGCGCGACCGCCTCCACGAGTTCTTTGTCGAACACCCGGCGTATTACGCCATCATTGACGCTGATGAGGCCCGCAGTAGCGTGCTGCACGCGCCTCGCGGTGCTGGCAAAAGCAGCACCCGCCGGATGTTCGATGCCCACTGTCAGGCCCACGCCGCCCGTCAGCCCGCCCTCTTGGTGCGCCTGACCGATTGGATGCCTATCGTTGAGCGTGTCGGCTCGGCCAAAGTTGGCCCCCGCGATCTGCTGGACGAGGTGCTGCGCCTCTTTGTCGTCGCGCTGGCTGAACTGCCGGACGCCCCGCACGCGGCGCTCCCGCTTGATGAGGCCGGCTACCTGCGCTGGATCGGTTTCGCCTACGGCGACTACCTGCGCCCCTCGCAACGGGCGATCCTTGAGGCGCACGGCTGGCTCGCTCCGCTTGATGCGCCCCGGCCATCCGAGGTCTACAGCCTCGCTGGTTGGCCCGTGTTGCGCTGCTTCGAGGTCATCGCCCAGCTTGCTGCCGCCGTCGGGCGCCCGCGCTGCTACCTGATCGTTGATGGGGTCGATGAACTGTGCGCGACGAGCGCCGATTGGGCCGCTGGTGCCGACCTGCTCGCCCCGCTGCTCGGCAATGTGCGGCTGCTCGAAGTCTCCGGCCTCGCGGTCAAGTGTTTTGTGCCCACCGAGATTATCAACGTGCTGCGTGAGCGCGGTCAGTTGCGCGAAGACCGCATCACCACCGTTGCACTGAGCTGGAGCGCCCCGCTGCTGCGCGAGTTGCTGCGTAGTCGGCTGGCGGTCTTTAGCGATGGCGCAATCCAGAGTCTGGCGCAGCGGGCGGCCCCTGACTTAGCCGATATTGACGAGCAGCTCTGTCTGGCCGCTGATGGCTCACCGCGCCGCCTGTTGAATCTGGGCGACACGTTGGTGCGCGTCTGCGCCCGCACCTCCGACGACACCGACCTCCTGGTACATCAGGCCCATGTGCGCGAGGCGCTTGCGGGTGATGTGCCCGCCCCGCTCGCTGGCGAAGCCGCCCCGACGGTGCCGCCCCTGCACCTCGCCCCCGATGGCAGCATCTGGCGCGGCGACGACTATCTCCCCGATTCGCGGCGGCTCACCTACCTCCAGCGGCGGCTGCTCACCTATCTCTACGAGCATCGCGGCCAGCTCTGCGCGACCAACGACCTGATTCGCTATGTCTGGGCTGACCGTAGTGAGCCGAGCGACAAAGACTCGCTGCGCCGTCTCGCCGACCGTCTGGTCGAGCTGATCGAGCCGAATCCACGGGCGCCAATCTATCTTGACCGACCGTATGGCGGTTTTTTTGTGCTGCGCCATACCGCTGGCTGATCCCTAGAAGATCCCCGGAAGATCCCCACTAATGTCCTTGTGGCGTCCGACCGCACGACAGACAATAGTGGGGGGGACTATGCCAGTATAAATGACGTGTCCCCAGGGGGGGTGAGGATGGTTACCCACGACACACAGCGCTTTATTGGCCGAGCCGCCGAGCTCGACACGCTCTTCCAGCAGGTGGTTGGGCTACGGCTTGGCGCCCCCGCCCAGCGCTGCATCATCAATCTTTGCGGCGTCCACGGGATCGGCAAGAGCGCGCTCCTGGCGACGTTGCGTCAGCGGATGACCAGCGAGTTCGGCCTCAAGACGCTTAGCCTCGTGCTGCCGCCGCTCCCGCCCGCGCATAAAGCGCCCACCCTTGAGGCCAAACACGCCCTTTTGCGCCAGCTTGCCACCGAGACCGGCCAGCCGCTACCCGCACCCATAGCCGATGAAGCTGCCGCCGATGCCGCGTTGGTCGCCTGCGCCGCTGCGCTGGTCGCGGCCCACACCCCCGTGCTGCTCTTGGTCGAGGCCGAGCATCGCTCGGCACCCGCCCTCTTCGGCTGGATCGAGCGCGGTCTGCTGCTGCCGCTGGTGCGCGCCGAGCGCGTGGTCGCCGTGATTGCCAGCCGCTCGCCGCTGCGCTGGCGCGAGTTTGACACGCGCCGACGGGCCGAAACCTTGAGCCTTGCGCCGCTTGGTCTGGATGACACCGCCGCCCAACTTGGGCTTGAACCTGCCGCCGCGACAGTGATCTACCAGCTTACCGGTGGCCTGCCCCTTGCCAACGAACTCGCCCGCGACCTTGTGGCCGCGCACCCCGACCCCGCCGCGTGGGATCAGGTCGCCCTCGCATCCGCGATCCTCGCCGCCCTCTACCAGCGCATCGAGCCTGAAATTACCCCCGCGTTGCGCTGTACCCTTGAGGTCCTCACGGTCGTGCGTGGGTTCGCCCTGCCGCTCTTCCAGACCCTCACGGCCTTCTGCGATCAGACCAGCCAGGCCCGCAGCCAGTCGCTCCAACTGCTGACGATTAAACAACTCCAAGAGCTTGACCTCGTCCTCTGGGATCAGGCCAACCTCTCGTATCATGTTGCCCCCGTCTTGCGCCAGTTGATTGCCGGGACGTTGCGCCGGGCCCATCCCGAGCGCTATGCGGCCCTTCAGCATACGGCGATTGACTATTACCGCGAGATGCTCGACGATGTCTTTGTCTCACGCCATGTCCATCTGCGCGAACTCCTCTGGCACACCCTCGATAGCCAGGTCTTTCTTGAACAGACCCCGCCCGAGTTGCTGCGCGACCTCGTGGCGCGCTACCTCACCAGCCCTGATGGGCGTCACGTAGACCTAGAGGCCGTCGCGGCGCTGCGCGCCCAGCTTGTCGCCGATACCGAAATCAGTGCGCTGCTCGAACGCCACGGCACCGAACTTGCGGCGATGCTCGCCGTACTTGAGGTGGGATGAGGCGGGTAACGCGGCAATTCCATAGCAGGCGTAAACATGCTATGATGCGGCTGTCGTACGGCCTCGGATTCGCCGACGGCTTGTCGTACGATTATTCATCGTAGCTAGGGGTGATCCCGCTATGCCTTCTACCCCTGAGGTGTACTTCCGCAGCGCCCGCAAGCTGATTGGCCGTCAGCGTGAGCTCGACGCGGTGGTCGCTGCAATGAACGCCACTGCCGGAAACACGCAGGCGCTCTTGTTCGAGGGCCAGGGCGGCATTGGCAAAACCCGCCTGCTTGGCGAGGTGCGCGAGCTGTGCCTTGCGCGCACGGGCGTGCTCTGCACGCAGGTCATTGACCTCTATCTGATGCGCTACCATCAGCCCGCCCGGATTATGCACGCCATCGCCGAGCAGCTCCAGCGTGCGGCTGATCGCCATGGGATCGCCACTTCGCTGCGTGCAAGCTTTGATGCTGCGCTTGAGCATTTCTACTCTTCGCTGGGCGAGGGCGCCGACGACCAGCGCGCCCAGCTTGAGCAGGTCTTTCTGACGCACTATGGCGCGTTAGCGGCCCAGCAGCGCCTCGTGCTGCTGATTGACACGCTTGAAAAGCTCCACCCGGTCATCCCTGATGCCCAGCAGTTCGACTTCCGCGAGGTTGGGCGCCTTGAGCGCTGGCTGGCGAACCTGGTTGCGCGCCTGCCGAACACCGTGGTGGTGCTGGCCGGTCGCCCGCGCCCGCGCCAGCGTGAGCTGTTCGCCCGTGCGTTTGGTGATCGCCTCAACGTCCTTGGCGTCGCGCCATTTACCCCTGACGAGACCAGCGCCTACATTCGCACCGAGTTCGCTGGTCTGGTCGATCTCAACGACGAGCAGATCGCCGTGCTGCACACAATCAGCGCGGGCCGCCCGGTCGTACTCGCCATTGCCCTCGCCTGCGCCGAGCGCCAGATCTTTGACATTATGGCGCTGCCTGCTAGGTTCGAGCAGGGCTATCCTGACAATGCCGAGCAGCTCAGCGACGCCTTCGTTCGTCTGATCATCTCCGATCTCTACACCGAGCGGATCGACCTCGCCCAGATGCTTGCCCGGGCCGTCTATCTCCGCAAGGGCCTGCGCGTCCCGCTGCTCACGTCGGTGGTCGCCGCCGAGGGGCTGCCCGTCAAGCCCGCCGAGCTCGCCGCCCAGCTTGGCGAGCTGACCTCGTTTGTCTTCGTCAAGCCGATTGAGGATGGCGAGATCATTCTGCACGATGAGATGTACGAGCTGCTGCTGGGCAAGATCGGCGACGAGCAGGCCGCCCGCTGGTGGCGGGCCACGATTGCGTATCTGGATCAGCAGATCGTCGCCACCATGACCGAGCTGCAGGCTCCCGCCAGCCCCGCGAGCAGCGCCCCGCGCGCTGGCTACGCGCACCTTCAGCAGCAGCTTCAGACGCTTCAGGTCGAGCGGATGTTTTATCAGATGTCGCTCGATCTGCGGCGGGGCTACCAGAACTACCGCGAGCTGAGCAGCAATGCGATTGCGGCCCGCGATGACGACTTCGACGCGCAGCTTCAGGAAGAGCTGGCACGCTTTTTTGACCCTGATACCGCCTGGGGCCACCTGTACCGGAAGCGTCTGTTGACGAGCGGCCTGACCTGGGATCAGATCGTCTATGACGAGGGTATTCGCTGGGTTTATCGGCGCATCAATACACACATCCCAGGCCGCGACCGCTACAGCGAGGCCATCGCCCTTGCCGAGCAGGTGCGCGAGCGCTACCGCTGGATCTACGACCAGTCGCCGCTCGCCCGCTGCGACCTTGATGCGGCCCAGCTTCAAGCTGAGATCTACATCCCCGCGAAGGCTGCGCGTGGTGCCCAGATCGTTCAGAACTACGAACGCCTCGTGGCCGAGTTGACGACGGCCATCGCGGTGATCCCCGTTGGCGATCCTGATGCCGCCTACGCGCACTTCATCCAGGCCAACGCATGCAACTACTGGGGCTATTACGAGCGCGTCAACGAACACCTCCAGAGCGCCACAGAGAAGTACAAGGCCGCGATTCGCATCTACCGCGATCTTGGCCCCGAAGTTGATAGTCTGCGGGCCGTGACCCTCAACAACCTTGGCTTCGCCGTGGCCCGCCAAGGCAACTCCGAGCGTGGCCTGCGCTATCTGGCCCAGTCGCTGGCGCTGGTCGAGCGCACCGGGGCCGTCTACCGCATCGCCTCGACCCTCAACACGCAGGCGCACCTCTACGCCGATCTCGGCCAGATGCAGAAGGCGCTGCACTGTGCGCTTGCGGCGCGGAGCCTCTTTGCCCAGTTTGACAGCGTGCGCGCCATTGCCCTGAACGCGAACGCCGAGGGCCGCATTCGTGGCCGGATTGCCGAGGGCATGCTCGACCCCCACGAGCGCGATGCGGAGTACGCTCGCGCCGTCGCCGCCTATCGTCTGGCGGTCAGCAACTTCGACCAAGAGGGTGAGCAGGTTCGCCAGGTTGAGGTGCGCGGCTCACTGGCCAAGCTCTTACGCGATTGGGGCAGCGTCAAGGGCAGCGACGGCGATCCCGAACGTGCGGAAGCCCTAGCGCTGCTAGAGCACGCACGCACGCTTACCAGCACGAAGACCGCCCGCGTGATGCGCTGTAGCATCAACGAGTCGATGGCCTCGATCCTGGTTGATCAGCGCCGCTACGCGGAGGCCATCGCGCTGCTTGACGAGGCCGTCACCTTCTTGCCGCCCAGCTTGCAGCAGGCCGACCACTTCGCCGAGTCGCCCGAGACGAACGAACTGCGCCTCTACTGGCTGCGCTTTGCCCAGATTGAACTCCAGTACGCCCTCGTCGCCTTCGGGCAAGAGCGCCGCGAGGACGCCTGCGCCCATCTGCTCCGCGCCTTCACCGGGCTGATCACCTTCTCACCCGATGCGTCACCCATCGAGCGCTTCCGTGGCTTCGCCCGTCAGGCGCTGTTCGCAATTGACGATAGCGCCGCCATTGAGGCGCTGCGAATCCCCACGAGAATCACCAGTAAGCGCCTCGATGTGCCAACAGTGGCCCTCAATACCGTTGAGTATTTGCTAACGCAAGTTAGCCAGGATATTGAGGACCGCGATTTACTCGGTTTTTAGCCCCCGGGCACGCAAGGTCGTGCCAGCGCGCCCGGGCTGTCGAGACTGACACATTATGGTGCAGATTCTTGTGCAGACTCCGACGCCCGCCGCGCTGAACGACTGTCGTCTTTCACTGCCTCGCGTGATCGTCGTCGAGCCTACCGCCCCTGCCACGCTGCCCGTCGCCCTGCGCGCCCACGCTGCGCTGCGTACCCTTGACCTGGACGCTGAGCATGTCGTCGCCTTCGTGCCCTCGCTCAGCCAGATCGCAGTGCTTAATCGCCCCGCCCTGGCCTTGTTGCGCCGCCTGCCCCTTGCCGACCCCGCCGAGGCGTATGGCCCCTTGGCCGCGCTCGCCAGCCTGGGTCTGCTTGTCGCCGACGCTGACGCCGGGGCCATCCCGCCGCCGCCGCCGCCCAGCGCCCTAGTCGCCTGGCTGCACCTCACCAACGCCTGCAACCTGCGCTGCGCCTACTGCTACATCGCGAAGAGCGCCGCGACGATGGATCTGACGACCGCCCGCGCTGCCGTCGCTGCCGTGGTCGCCGCCGCGCTCAGGCACGGCTACAGCGAAATCGCGCTCAAATATGCTGGCGGCGAGCCGCTGCTGGCGCTCGATGTGCTTGCCGCGACGCACACCTACGCCCGCGAGCGCTGCGCCGCCGCTGGCCTCGCCCTCCAGGCCACCGTGTTGACCAATGGCACCGCGCTTACCGCTGAGCGGGCCGCACGCTTGGGTGCGCTCGGCCTCGCCGTGACCGTCTCGCTCGACGGGCTTGGGGGCAGCAATGACTGGCAGCGGCCAACCCTCGCGGGCCGTGGCTCGGCTACGGCTGCGTTAGCTGGGATTAAAGCCGTGGTGGCGGGGGGCTTGGCACCG
>CAIWXH010000343.1 GCA_903916565.1 uncultured Oscillochloris sp.
GCTGACGCACCTCCACACCTTCGCCACACAGCACGGGTTTGCTGTCACGACCGAAATGGTCAACGGCTACCCGTTCCGCCGCACCCTCGCCGACGATGGAGGCGATGCAGCCGACGCGCCCCAGTTCGGCGAGCAGCTCGCCCTGTTCTAGCTCCCTCCACATCCTCCTAGCCCCGCCCGCACGGTGCCCCCTGCCGTGGCGGTGGGGCACCGTGCGGCGGGTTCCACCCGCTTATGCACCAACTCAGCCTGGACATCTTCGACACCCCCACCGTGGAGCCTGACGAGGATCAGGCGGGGGGTGCTGCTCAGGAGCCGATAGACCTCCTAAGCTACGGCACGTACATTGTCGCCTTCTCGGGCGGCAAAGATAGCGTCGGCTGCGTGCTCAATCTCATCGAGTCCGGCGTGCCACGCGAGCGGATCGAGCTCTGGCACCACGAGGTTGACGGGCGCGAGGGTAGCCACCTCATGGACTGGCCCTGCACCGCCGCCTACTGCCAGGCGTTCGCCGATACCTTTAGGCTGCCGATTTTCTTCTCGTGGCGAATCGGGGGTTTTGAGCGCGAGATGCTGCGCGAAGGAACCCCGACCGCCCCGGTGCGCTTCGAGCTGCCAGGGGGCGAGGTGCGCCAGGTCGGCGGCGAGCGCGGCGCCCCCGGCACGCGCCGCCGCTTTCCGCAGCTCTCCGGCAGCTTGACCACCCGCTGGTGCTCTGCCTACCTGAAGATTGACGTGATGGCCGCCGCCATCCGCAACCAGGAGCGCTTGCGCGGCCAGCGTGTGCTGGTCGTGACCGGCGAGCGGGCCGAGGAGTCAACGTGCCGCGCCAACTATGCCAGCTTTGAACCGCACCGCACCGACAAGCGCGAGAGTCCAACGCTCGCGCGCCACATCGACCACTACCGCCCCGTCCACGGGTGGAGCGAACAACAGGTGTGGGACATCCTGGCCCGCTGGCGCATCAACCCGCATCCAGCCTACCGGATGGGCTGGGGCCGGGTGAGCTGCGCGGGCTGCATCTTCGGCGGTGACGACCAGTGGAGCAGCGTGCGGGTGGTCAACCCGGCGCAGTTCGGTCAGATCGCGCACCACGAGCAGGCATTCGGCTGCACCATCCGGCGCGCCCGCACGACCGTAGGCCACGCCGCCGACCACGGCACGCCGTATCCCACCATCACCCCCGCGCTGGTCGCTGAGGCGCTGGACCCGCGCTGGAATGAGCCAATCTTCCTGCCGCCTGGCGTCCCCTGGATGCTCCCTGCCGGGGCGTTCGGGGATCACGCCGGGCCGATGTGACCGCTTTGCCGCTCCCCAAGACCGCACAACGCCCCTCGGCATTTTTGCCGAGGGGCGTTTGCGTTGACCGTGCCCGCCGCACCCGCACGGCGGGTGCGTGGTGGTCACCGCTGATCAGTCGGGCCGCGCGCCGTCCTGCCGCGATCCCATGGGTACGCAACGGTATGGTGCGGATTCCGTCCTGATAGGCGTCGGGGGCGTCGCGCATCTCGATTCGCTGCGCGGGCGTGGTGCTCACGCCACGATGTGTTCGTCGCTCGCCGCCAGCAGGTCGCGCAGCGCGGCGATCCGCCCCGCCCCCATCCCGCGCACGCGAGCCACGACGCCGCCGCCGGGCCGCGCCAACTGGACGCGAAAGGCGGTCGGGTCTAATCCGCGCAGATGGCCGCTAGGCCCAGCTCCCGCACGGGGATGCATCACCCCATGCAGGTCACGCAGCAGCGTCGTTCGCAGCGCCGAGGGGAGGTTTAGGCGGTCGATCCACGCAGCGAGGCCACGGGCGCACTGGGTTGGTTTCGTCGTAGAATTGGTGGTGGGCATCGCGGGCAGATCTCCTCAAATCAACACGTTGGTTCGTCGGCGCGGCCAGGGTCAAGGCGAGCGCGGCAATGCGCTCGGTGGAGTCATCGCGACTCATGTCCCGATCTGGTGCCAGGTCGAGGCATGCGGCGGTCGGTGCGACCGTGCGCCGCGCCAGCTCGTTCGGCGATCAGCGGGTGCTCGGTAGACCAGATCGCCTACAGGAGCCATGCTCCGGCACCGATCCGATCAACCATAGCGGCGCTCGATTACGAATGGGTGCGGCGATGGCCCGGCCCATTGCCCGTTCAGGCGTGTGGGTCGCGCTGGGAGTGCCGGTCAGACCCCACAAACGGGCTGGCGCCGGTGTACCGACTAGCGCGTGCAGTTCCTGATGCCTGGCCTACCCCGCCGGTCACGGCCACGACATGCGTGCGCTGGGCCGTTCGATGGTGGCGCTGCATGCACCGATTCGTGCGCGGACCCGCGCCGCCGTGACGTGGCGGGGTGGCCGATGCTCTCCGTACCGCCAGATTGTTCTGCTCGCCCACATGTTCGGCGTCTCGTCACCACGGCCCACGCGATTCCCCACAGCGTACAGGCTGCCGCAGCACACTGGGAATCCGGTGCGCCGCTGGTACGTGTGATCGACGGAGACACGCGACCGCTGAATAAAAAAACCTCCAGGGTGCGTACCGCACGAGCGGCAGCACCGGGAGGCGCTAGCGGGCAGTGCGAGGGACGCCGCTTCCTAGCCATACCTTGCGGAGATGTACGGATGTGCATACTTCGCGCTTGGGTTATGCGACGTTTTTTTGCTTAGCACCACACAACTTTGTCCCTTGACGATTCGATGGATTGTGCGGTATATTTCGGCTGGTCGTGCTGTTGAATGAGAGGGGGTGACGCACAGTGCGGGTGTTTACAACAACCGAGGTGGTGGCCGAAATCTTTGGCACATCGACCCAGACGATTCGGAATTGGATCGTTGATGGGTCACTGAAGTCTGCGCCCCGCAGTGGGAATCGCCGCGATGTGCGACGGATCTATGTGACCGCGGTCGCTGAGCGTGCGGGATTGCCGCTTGACGAGATTAACCAGCTTATCGACGCAATTGAGTCACGGCAACGGGGAGGGAACGAACGAAATAAACCAAAGACCCTAGGTGCTGCCGACATGGCAAGAAGCACCTAGAGTCCTTGGTTTTGCCACGCGCTGTGCGAAAGAAGTAACCTCAGCGTGTGGCGGTGTGGCTGCCGCCTCAGACGTTTGTACGTCTGCTGCACCACCCTGGCCCTTGCCGACACTGTTCGAAGCAGCGTCAGCGAGGAACGCCAAAGGGACACGAAGGATGCGATGACGGCACGAGGCCGCTCAGCGCAGAGAAAAGGGCGCGACGCGACGCAGTGATGGAGATCTCGTGCCCCCATACGCTGCAGTCTTTTTACCACGTCGTGCGATTTTGCACATTACCAATTATAGCGTCTTTATTGCCATCCGCCTGGCGGCGCTGCGTGGGCAGATCCGTGCGGGCGAAGAATCAACGAGCGCCCAGACGTTGCATTGCATCCAGGCGCCCGTTGTGGAGCGGTCATTCTACTCGTCAGTGGCGACCCCGGTGCGACTCGAACGCACGACCTCTTCCTCCGCAGGGAAGCGCTCTAATCCACTGAGCTACGGGGTCATAGCTTCTCGCAACGAGGCGGAGTATAACACGTTCTCTGGGATCGTGCAACTTTGCTGTATTGGCACAGCCATGGCTCACCCGCCGGGGCGATGAAGCGCCCGATTCTGTGCGACAAAGCCTGCGGAAGTAGGCTCGGTAGCCCGCGTAGGCGGGCTTCGTACCCAAGAGCCGGGGACTTCAGTCCCCCGGCATGCGACGTTGCCACCGCCACCCCGCCAGTCTACGCACGGGCGAGCGTCTGTTCAAGCAGCTTGACGCTGGCGTAGATCGCGTCAAGCTGCGGCGTGGGCGTGCCCGTCAGGCGGCCAAGCTCGACCACGGCACCGACAAGCGCGTCTACCTCGGTCGGGCGGCCAGCCTCGATGTCTTGCAGCATCGAGGTCTTGTGGATGCCAATCGACTCGGCCATCGTAATCCGGCGCTCAATCGAGATGGGGAAGCGCACACCGAGCCGCTCAGCGACGACCTGCGCCTCGGCCATCATTTGCTCGACGAGGCGGCGGGCCAGGGGGTCGGCGATAATCCGATCCATCGTGGCGCGGGTCAGGGCGCTGATGGGGTTGAACGAGAGGTTGCCCCACAGCTTTAGCCACAGCTCGTTGCGAATGTCGGGGCGCACCGGCGCCCTGAGCCCGGCGGTGCCCATGAGCTTGGATAGGCGGGTTACACGCTCAGTCTGTGCGCCGCTTGGCTCACCCAAGCTGAAGCGGTTGCCTTCGATGTGGCGAATCACGCCAGGGCGGGCGATCTGGGCCGCTGGGTAGAGCACGCAGCCGATCACGCGCTCGACCTCGGTGCTGGCCGCGATGAGGCCGCCGGGGTCCACCGCCTCGATCCGGCGGCCCTCGTACGCGCCGCCGTGGCCCATAAAGTACCACCAGGGGATGCCGTTCTGCGCGTAGACGATGGCGGTGTCGGGGCCGTAGAGGACGCGCATCGGTGCCGCAAGCGCGGGTATGCTCTGCGCTTTGACCGCGACGATCACATAATCTTGCGGCCCCGCCTCATTCAGCTCGGCGGTCGCCATGGCGGGGTGCGCCACCTCGACCGTGCCGTCGGCGTAGGTTACGGTCAGCCCGTCGCGCTGAATCGCCGCAAGATGTGCGCCCCGTGCGATTAAGCTCACCTCGGCGCCCGCCAGGGCCAACTTCACCCCCAGATAGCCGCCAATCGCCCCCGCGCCGACAATGCAGATCCGCATGCTGTTTGCTCGCTTACTCGCTTGTGACGTCAGTGGTCAGTGGTCAGTGGTCAGTGGTCAGTGGTCAGTGGTCAGTGGTCAGTCGTCAGTGGTCAGTGGTCAGTGGTCAGTGGTCAGCCCGCATCAGCCGCCTACAACTTCCGCAGGTAAAGCTGCTGCAAGGTGTGGCGGACGCCCTTCTCAAGGATGAGGTCGGCCCGCTCGCGGGTCGGCTCGATGTTCTGCTTCAAGTTGACGTAGTTAATCTCGCGCCAGATGCGGCGAGCGGTCGCCACCGCCTCCTCTACCGTCAGTTCGGCGTAGCGCCGAAAATAGGACGATGGGTCGCGGAAGGCCGTCTCGCGCAGGCGCAGAAAGCGCTCGATGTACCACGCCTGGAGCAGTTGCTCGTCGGCGTCCACGTAGATCGAGAAGTCGAAAAAGTCCGAGACAAAGATCTGGGGCGCTCGGGCGGGCCGCCCGCCGCGCTGTAGCACGTTTAGCCCCTCGACGATCAGAATGTCGGGCCGGTCGATCAGCAGGCTCTTATCAGGCACAATGTCGTAGATGAGATGCGAGTAGATCGGCACGTCGAGGCGCGGCACGCCCGATTTCACATCAGCCATGAACTGGATGAGCTGCCGCCGGTCGTAGCTCTCGGGGAAGCCTTTGCGGTGCATGATCCCGCGCTCTTGCAGCGCCCGGTTTGGGTAGAGGAACCCGTCGGTGGTGATCAGATCGACCTTCAGCCCCGTGTGAACCCGTGACAGAATGGCCTGCAAGATACGGGCGGTGCTGCTTTTGCCCACGGCCACGCTGCCCGCGATCCCGATCACGTAGGGCACCCGGCCATGCGAGGGATGGCCCAAAAAGACGTTGCTCACCGCGTACAGTCGCTGCGAGGCGTCGTAATAGAGCTGGAGCAGCCGCACCAACGGCAGATAGATGTCGGCCACATCCTCAAGCGACACCGCGTCGCTGAGGCTGACCATCGCCTCTAGTTCATCGGCCTCGATGGGCAGTTTGGCCCCATTGCGTAGCGCCGACCAGTCGGCACGCGAGAAGCAGAGATACGGGCTGAGGTGCTGCTTGGCGGCGAATGCGCTTGTCATGCGGTGGATCCTAATCTAGCGCGGGAGCCGACCCGCCCTACGGTGCTTCTTGGCTTGGGCGGCGAAGCTGTTGGAACGCCCCTTGTGGGTGCCTACGAGGGGCACGCTGTCTTCAGTCTGTTCAGCCCTTAGACAAGGTTCGTCGTCGGTGCCAACCGCGAGCAGATCGGGCAGGGTGGTTTGGACTGGCTCACAGGCCATCGGACACTCCAGTGGGCGTTGCGATTCAATGTACGGTCAGCGGTTACGCTGCTGCTGACTCGTGCAACATCCTGCCTCGCAACGTACCATTTGGCGCATCCCAGGCTGCATCCTATTCATAGTGAATTATGCCACATGTTTCAGGCGCAGTTACGCAGCGTACCGCGCCCTGAAGCACGCTACCGCGTTGTGATTCTCTTCATCCACGGCACGCGGCTAAGCGTATAATGGTCGCACACGACATCCCGAGAGCCAGGGAGGAACTTCATGAATAAAGCCAGTTCTAACAGTGCGCTTCGCTTCTGGGCGATACTTTGGTTCATTGTTGCCGTACTCGTGATCCCGTGGCTCGTGATCAAAATTTTGGTTGACGTGTTCGTGATCCCGTGGCTCGTGGTTAGATCTTGGGTTGACGAAAACCAGCTAACCGTCACGCTTTCGCTTGCGGCCCTGGACTTCTGCATCTGGCTGCTCTGGCAGAGTCTGCACCATGTGGACAAAGGGACGGCGATAATTGTCAAAAACAAAATCACAGATACCAGAACAACCCATCAAAAAGGCTGGTATCCGATCATCCCGCTCCTTCACAAGCTGGTCGCGGTCATCCCGTGCTATCCGCTGGTGCTTGAGTTCCCGGTTGAGAACATTGACACCCTGACCCCGCGCATCTCGCGCATCAAGAAAATCGAGGTGCGCGCCACCTGCGCGATCACGCAGCCCGATGTCTTTTTCAAGGCATCCCTCGCCTTAATGGAGCGCACCAAGAGGATCGAGGCGGAGAAGAAGCTGAAGCTGCGCGACCTCGCCCTCTGGCAGCAGCTTTTCAAGGAGGCTTTCGCGGTTACGATCACGCAAAAGATCCGCGACATCGTCTGGCACTGGCAGGATCATCTGAATCAAGATCCGACGTTGCGGAAGCAGCTTCCCTTCACCGTGAACTGGAACGCGGAGATGGATCCCTACGAGCTAAGCCTCAACCGCGACAATCTGGTGAAGCAGGTCGCCAGTGAGATGCGGCTTATTGGCAACACCTGGGGCTTCACGCTTAACGAACTGACCTTCAAATCCATCGAGATCGATTCTGATCTCGTCTTTCACCGGACACGGCTCTTTGCACGCGAGCTTGTCATTGCCAGCCACGACGCCAAAAGACTCGGCAACGCGATTCGCGAGAAGGGCTTCGCCGAGGCTGAGGTGCGAGCGCACACCCTTGGCCTCCTGCTTGAGGAGTTGCTCGTAACGCGCAGAATACCGCTGAACGACCCACTCATTGCCAAGATTGTGCGCGCGGCCCTCTACAGCGACGGCGAGACGATCTGGGAGGGTGTGATTGAGAAGAGTGATACTGGCGACGGCAAGACCAAGTAGGTCTAGCACCAATACTTTTCAAATAAGCGATCCAGCACCGACCTTCGCCCCTCACCCCCGGCCCCTCTCCCTCACGGGGAGAGGGGAGATTCCGCAGCAGGATGCGTTCGACTCCCCCTCTCCCGTTCAGGGAGAGGGGGCTGGGGGGTGAGGGCTGACGCGGCGATAGTCCTTATTTGAAAAGTATTGGGTTTAGCACAAGGAACGTACGATGCACACCCGCGAACACTACGACGCCGATCTCGCCAACCTGCACCAGCAGTTGCACGATCTCGGCGTCATGGCCACAACGGCGGTGGCCCGCGCGCTTGAGGCGCTGGCGCGTCAAGACCATACGCTGGCCCAACAGATTCGCGGCGACGATGCCCTGATCGACCAGGCCCAGCACCGACTTGAGGAGCGCGCCGTCAGCCTGATCGCCCTTCAGCAGCCGGTCGCCCGCGACCTGCGGCGCATTCTTGCCGCCATTGCGATCAGCAGCGAGCTTGAGCGCATCGCCGATTACGCCAAGGGTATTGCGCGACTGGTGATGGGGCCTGCGGGCGCACGGCCCATTCACGCCTCTGCCGATCTGCTGCGGGTGGGTGCCATGGCGCAGACCAGTCTGACCCATGTGCTTGCCGCCGTCGCCGCCAATGATGAGGCCGCCGCCCGCGCGCTGGCGCTTGAGGAGGCGCAGATCGACCGACTCTACAAGCAGCTTAAGGCCCAGCTTGCCGCCGACCTCGCTACCAGCACCGACCCAGCCCGCGACGCCGACCTGCTCTTTGTCGCGCAGAACATCGAGCGCATCGCCGACCGCGCCACCAATGTCGCCGAGCGCGTCGTCTACTGGGCCAGCGCTCAGACGATTACGCTGAACCCCTGAGCGACTAAATGGGTGCTGGCTTCGACAGGCTCAGCCAGCGCCCGTTCGCTGAGCCTGTCGAAGCGAACCGCGAATTGACACCCCCTACCACGGGCGCAACCCCGGAATGTTGAAACGCGCCGTCGTGACCAGGAAATACAGGGTCGGGCCATAATTGATCGTCACCAGGATCACCGCAGCCGTCACCCACGGCCAGAAACGATCCAGCACCGCCGGCA
>CAIWXH010000344.1 GCA_903916565.1 uncultured Oscillochloris sp.
GCTATCGGCTATCGGCTATCGGCTATCGGCTATCGGCTATCGGCTATCGGCTATCGGCTATCGGCTATCGGCTATCGGCTATCGGCTATCGGCTATCGGCTATCGGCTATCGGCTATATTCACGGTGCCGCAACCGGCTCGGCGATGCTGATCAGGCGCTCGCTGTAATCGACCACCTCACCATTCGCGTAGATCCCTTCACCGATACACGAGACCATGGTCACAAGCTCGCGGCCCTGGGTGAGCACATACTCGATCTGGTCAGGGCTGGCGCGGAATTGCTGGGTGACAACGTAGCTGTGGGGTGCGCCAGCAGCATCAATGATCGTCACAGCGGCACCAGGGGCCAACTCGCGCAAGCGGGCAAAGGGCGCGGGCAGGTCGGGTGCCGCCAAAAAGGGCAGGACGTGGCCCCAAAAGACGATGTTCTCGCCCTGTCCAGGCGCAGCACTCCCGCTATACCAGCCAACCTCGTGGTCAGGGACAACAAAGTCGCCAGCCGCGTCGAAGCCAACCGGCACGATGGGAATGTTCAGGCCGATGGCGTCGATCACCAGGCGCACCGGCGTCTGTGGTGCTAGGCCAGCGGGGACGGGTGGCGATGGCGGCGCGTAGGGCTGCGGGGGCGGGGCATAGGGATCTGTCCAGGGCGTGCCCGGCGGATCAACCGCCAGCGGCGCAAGCTCGCGCCCAAGCAGACCGCGCAGCACGTGACTCGCCCCGTCGGGCTGCGGGTGCAGCTCAAAGCGGGCACGCTCGAACCACTGGACGACATACGGCTGACCGTCAGCAAGGCGCTCGGTGCGCGCAGGGCTAAGCGGTAGCCCATAGAGGGCGAGGCTCTCAAGGTCGGTGACCGTGGGGTCACCGTCGAGGTTGAGGCCGCCATAGAGCCAAGCGCCGAGAAATTCACCACAGACCTGCTGGCCTGTCTCGGCAAAGCTGCGACAGGTGCCAGCGAGCGAGGTGTTGGCGAGCGTGCGCGGCCCAACACCCTTGGACATCAGATCAGCGCCGATACGACCGACAAGCACATCATAAGGATAGGCGTTCTCGGGGTGCAACTCAAGGCGTGCCCGCTCGAACCACTGCACCTTGACTGACTGGCCCTCGATTAGCTCCTCCTGAAGCCCAGTGATCGGAAAGCCGAAGACCATAAGGCCACCGCCATGCGCCCAAACCTCGTAGATGCGCCCGCCGGTGCAGTAGCCCGTCTCGGGAAAGCAAGCGGGCGTCACCGGCTGGGGCAGCGGCGCAGCCGCGCTATGGCCGCCGAAGGCAAGCCAAATCAGCAGAATGGCGCTAGGAACCAGAGAACCTAGGCGATGAGGTGCAATCCTGGCGTGCATAGATGACAGCCATCGCTATAAAGCCGAAGGACGAAGGCGTGCGACTACGTTCGTCGTTCGTCCTTCGTCCTTCGGCGCAAATCGGCAACACAGACAGCCACGTTACACCGTGGCGCGGGCGGCAAGGGCGCGGCGCAGGGTGAAGACGGCTACGGCGGCAAACAGAGCCAGACCAGTGATCAGCAGTGGCAGGCTCCCGTCACTGGTGGTGGGCAGACGAGTAGTACCAGCAAGCACCAAGTTGACATCAATAACCGGGGCACCCTGGGAGATGACACGGTAGACCGTGTTGGTCGTGTAGCGCACCTGACCACCGACGCTAATGTTCGACTGAACCGTGTACTGCTTCGCAGCGTCAATCCGTGCAGCGTCGTAGGGGATACTGTAGCGGAAGGGTGGCTGGGCGTTGTTGGTCGTAAAGCGCTGCTCGGCAATCACCAGACCCGCCCGCCCGGCGGTCGGCACTTCAGCAATTTGTACGGTCACAACCGCATTGGCAGGAATCGCAACCCGATCACGATAGGTGAGCGTACCAGACACCGCCGTGGCACCCTGGGCGCTCACAAAGCCTGGGATGCTCAGCAGCACCAGAGCAGCCAGGAAGGCAAGGGCAGTACGGGCGACCTTCATAACTTCTCCTTAACATAGCGAACGCATCAGGACGCTTTACAGACACGATCCGTTGACACCTTGGAGTATAACAGCACTTTTTTGGTTTGTACATCCACCCGTTTCACCGTATATGGTGGTTGCAACGTCGCCCGCCGGGGGGTTGAAGCCCCCGGCTCTTGGGTGCGAAGCCTGCCTTCGCAGGCTGGTTCCGGCTCCCCCTCTCCCGCTCAGGGAGAGGGGGCTGGGGGGTGAGGGCTGGCGCGGCAATTAAGACGTAGCAACCGCCATGGCTAAAGCCACGAGGGCCATCTATCCGCCTGCGACCCCGCCCATGCGGGCCAACTCCTCCGCGACGACCTGCTCATCGAGCTTTTTGAAAAGCGGCTTTGGCTCACGCAGCGCTTGGCCCACGGGCAAGATCGGCGGCTCCCAGCGCCCAATCCAGGTCGCGTAGTCGCCGGTAAGGACGCGATGGGTTTGCCCGTTGTCTTCGGTGTATTCCTTGAAGGCAAGCGGCCCGGCGATAAAGCCATCGTAGCCCAGATACTCGTGGAGCCGCTGGCTACTGAAGGGCAGAAAGGGTGTGAAGAAGAGCTTGAGGCTATCGACACAGCGCAGGGCGACATACCAGATCGTCGCAGCGCGCTCGCGGTCAACCTTAATCACCTTCCACGGCTCCTGCTCGCTCAGGTAGCTATTGACCAAGGCCGCCAAGCGCATCGTCTCAGTGATGGCCGCCTTGAAGCGAGCGCCTTCGAGCAACTCGCCGACTGGGCCGAAGCCGCCCTCGATCTCGGCGAGCAGGGCCGTATCACGCGCAGAGAGCGCGGCGGGCTGCGGGATGGTGCCGAAGTTCTTGTAAACATTCGTCAAGGCCCGGTTGACCAAGTTGCCCCAGGTGGCGACGAGCTCGTCGTTGTTGCGGCGCACGAACTCGGTCCAGGTGAAATCGGTGTCCTGGTTCTCGGGGCCGGCGATAGTCAGAACGTAGCGGAGCGCATCGGCGTCGTAGCGGCTGAGGAAATCATTGACGTAGATCACAACCCCACGGCTGCTGCTGAACTTCTTCCCCTCCATCGTCAAAAATTCGCTGCTGACGATGTTGTAGGGCAACTGAAGCGGCACCTCGGCGAAGGCACCCCGCGCCGTGCCACCGTAGTGGCCGTCGCTGAAGTAGCCCATCAACTGGGCGGGCCAGATCACGGTATGAAAGACAATGTTGTCCTTGCCCATAAAGTAGAAGTGGCGGGACTGCCGATTCTGCCACCAGTCGCGCCAAGCGTCGGGAGTGCCACGGTTGTTCGCCCACTCGATACTGGCCGAGAGATAGCCGATCACGGCGTCGAACCAGACGTAGATCTTCTTGTCGTCGCGCTCGGCGTACTCGGGCAAGGGGATGGGCACGCCCCACTCAAGGTCGCGGGTGATTGCGCGCGGCTTCAACGCTTTGATGAAGTTGAGCGAGAAGCTACGCACATTGGGGCGCCAGTGATCCTGCTTCGCGATCCACGTCTGGAGGCGCTCGGCGAAGACCGGCAGGTCGAGAAAAAAATGTTCGGTGGTTCTGAAGACCGGCGGCTGTCCATCAACCTTCGAGCGAGGGTTGAGCAGATCGACCGGGTCGAGCTGGTTGCCGCACTGGTCGCACTGGTCGCCCCGCGCCTCGCCGAAGCCACAGATCGGGCACGTGCCCTCGATATAGCGGTCAGGCAGAGTGCGCCCGGTGCTGGCCGAGAAGGCACCTAGCGCATCCTGGCGCAGAATGTAGCCCTTCTCGTAGAGCGTCTTGAAGATGTCCTGGGTCACCGCGTAATGATTAAGCGTCGTGGTGCGCGTAAAGGTGTCGTAGCTCAGGCCGAGGTTATAGAGATCGTCGCCGATCACCGTATTGTAGCGGTCGGCTATCGCACGGGGGGCTAACCCCTCCTTGTCGGCGGCAATCGTGATCGGCGTACCGTGCTCATCGGTGCCCGAGACCATCAGGACATAATTGCCCTTGAGCCGGTGGTAGCGAGCGAAGATGTCGGAGGGCACCCCAAAGCCAGCGACGTGCCCGATATGGCGCGGGCCGTTGGCGTAGGGCCACGCGACGGCCACCAGGATATGTTTGGGCATAAAGCCTCCACTAATGCACGCTGCGGTATGCAAAAGAAGCCAAGCGCACTATAGAGAATCGACGGTTGAACAGCTGAGGGTTGCGGCGTCAGCCACGCATAAACCTACGGGTATGCAGGCGGAGACTGCCGTGACAGTGCTAGTATAGTACGTTTGTGTGGATACCGCAACTTCAGCAAACGCGACAAAACCCAATGCGCCGGAATGAAAGGCAATGGTTCGTATGAACGCAAACAATACCATAACGGTCTTAGGGCAAACCGAGTGGTTCGCGCTACAGGAAATCGGTTACACTTACCGCAGCGCGGGCGCGGCCACACCTTGCGAAACAAGGCCCATTGTCATATGATAGGGGCTGATGCCGCCCCGTCACGGGTAATCTGACAAGAGGACAGAGAACACGCATGCAAGACCTGCTCAGCGGATTGCAGCCGCCGATTGTGATCGGCCTGATCATCGTGGTGATCATCGCGCTTGCGGCAGTCGTCTTTTTAGCACGGTGGCTACGCAATCGCCAGACGCCCCTCGGAGACGGCCTTGGCCCAAGCCTTGATGCCCCAGTTGACTATACTTCACTCCCCCTGGACGAGGAGCCGCACGGCTGGCGCGAGCGCTTCGCCAAACTCTCACTAGCCGGAAAGATTTTGGCCGTACTCGTGCCCGTACTCGCTGTGCTTGGCCTCTTGGCCCTCGTGCTGACCTTGCTGCCCCAAAGCGGGTCGCCACCACCCATCGTGCCCCCCACCGTCGCCATCGCCGTAAATCTCACCGTTGATCGGGCAACCGTCATCCGCGCCGAGCCGGTGACCGTCAATCTCACTGTCACGACGGTTGGCATCCAGGACGGCACAGTGCTAACGGCTGAACTGCTTGAGGATGGGCAACCCTTCGCTTGGCTCAACCCTGAGCAGGCGCATGGCACGGTGCGCCGCAATCGGGCCGAGATCAAGACGCAGCGTGTCACGGGTGCCCCTGCGACCAGTGATAGCCGCGAGTACACCGTTATCGTGCGTAGCCCCGATGGCACCACGAGCGCTGCCGCGAAGCTCGAAGTTCCTACGGTTGGCGGTATCGCTGACAGCTTCTATGGGCGCATCGCCGCCACCGCGTTGCCCAAGCCGACATCCGTGCCCACCACCCGGCCTACTGCAAGCCCTGAGCTTACCCCAGAGCCGTTGCCTAGCGCCACACCAGCCATGCCCGCAGGCTCCGCTGCCAGCGTCATCAACGGTGGCAATGTGCGTAGCCAGCCCGTTCGTGACGCGAAAAACGTGGTCGGCGGCATCAACGCTGGCGAGCAGGTGCAGATCATCAAGCGCACGCCCAATGGTCAGTGGTACTACATCCGCAGCATCCGCGACGAGTCGGGTTGGGTTTCAGCGAGTTTGATCAAAGTCCCCGCTGGCATCCAGGTGCCTATCGCCAATGTGGTCACAGTCTTTATCAACGGCCCGGTCTACGATAAGGCCGACAGCGCCAGCACCGAGGTTGACCGGGTGAACAAAAACGAGGTGGTGGAGTTGCTCCAGCGCACCGCTGCCGGCGACTGGTATCAAGTCACCAATGTGCGCGCCATCTCGGGCTGGGTTCCCGCCAAACTGCTTGGCATCCCCGCTGCGGTGGCGAACGCAGTACCTACGGTAGGAGCTAATCCAGTGCCTACGACCGTGTCCGATACAGCACCCACCGCAGCCCCCAAAACGCCCATCGCGGCCCCCAAAACGCCCATCGCGGCCCCCAAGCTACCCACCGTAGCGGTAGGGCCTACCGTTGCATCCGAAAGGCCATGATGCTACCGCTCGACACCCCCCTTACGGCGATCCCGTTGCTCTTCCTCGATCTGGAGACAACGGGCCTGGATCTGGCGGCAGGGCACAGGGTCTGCGAGGTAGCGTTGCTTCGCGAACGCGCCGGTACCGAGGAGGATCGGCTCGACTGTCTGCTAAATCCAGGCCGCCGACTCGACCCACATGCGGCGGCGGTAAATGGTCTACGTGACGATGATCTGGCCGTGGCCCCGTCCTTTGTCACCGTGGCCCCGACTATCGAGACTCTGGCTACCGAAGCTGTGCTGGTGGGCCACAACCTGGCCTTTGATCTGGCCTTCCTCAGCGCCGAGCTACAAGTGATCGGGCGTCCGCCCCTGACTAGCCCCAGCCTCGACACCCTACCCCTCGCGCGACGACTCCTGCGCCGATCATCCTACAGCCTCAAGGCCCTCGCCAACGAGTTGGGCCTACCCCCGCCCACACACCGCGCAATGGCCGACGTTCTGGCGCTTCAGGCGCTTTTTCACCACCTGCGAGGCCTCATGGCTACGCTCGGGGCGGTCACCCTCGGTGATGCCCTGCGCTTCGAGCGCGGGGTGCTGCCCGGCGCACCCGAACCCGAAGCGTCCCCCTTAATCACCCAAGCGCTCGCCGAGGGACGGACCCTACGGATCGTCTACCACTCGCGCAGCAGTCCCGAACCCACCACCCGCACGATCCACCCGATCTACCTCTCGTGCGAACGCGGCGGTGTCTATCTACGGGCCTTCTGTGAGCTGCGCCAGAATGTGCGTGCCTTTGCTATCGAGAAGATCGCCGCAATCGAACTGCTCGATGGCTAGTGGTGCGCGACACGCATTCGGGCGATCAGCCACACACATAAGAATGCAAGTGGGTAGGCCGGGGCATGTTACAATCGGCGGGCCACGACTAGCCCACTTGAGCAAAGGAGCGCCCCAATGCCCTCAGTCCTTTCGCCTATCGGCACCCTGGCCGATCAGTTCATCCCTGCCCGCGGACCGTTGACCTCGCCCCGTGTCCGTGACGGTCTGCTGATCCTGGCAGGCACGTTGTTAATGACCCTGCTCGCCCGGATCAGCCTGCCGCTCCCCTTCACCCCCGTGCCGATCACCGGCCAAACCTTGGGCGTGATCCTTATCGGCGCACTCTATGGGCCGCGCTTGGGTGCCCTAACCCTCCTGGCCTATCTGGCCGAGGGGCTGCTCGGCATGCCCGTCTTTTCAATGGGTACCAACGCCTGGAGCGCCAGCCGGATCCCAGGGCTACCCGTGATCTTCGGGCCGACCGCAGGCTACCTGATCGCCTTCCCCCTAGCGGCTGGACTGGTCGGACGATTCGCCCATCGCGGCTGGGATCGGCGGGTTGTGACGGCCATTCCGGCCATGTTCGTGGGTGAGCTTACCATCCTGGTTCTGGGTTTCGTCTGGCTGGTGGCGGCCACGACGCTGCTGACCGGACGCGCCGACATCGGGGCGTTGCTCGGGGCAGCGGTGCTGCCCTTCTTGCCGGGTACAGTGGTGAAGATCACCCTCGCAGCCATCGCCCTCCCCGGCGGTTGGCGGCTGCTCAGCGACCGATAGCTTGGGTAGGCTTTGCTCGGCGGAATTTCATATTGCGTTTTCACGAGGGGCGAACGATCAATGCGTTCGTCCTTCGTCGTTTGTCCGGCGTTTGTCGTCTCAAACCACAGCCGTTAGGCGACACCACGGTCAGGCGCGGCAGGAACCATAGGCAGGTTCGGGCCAGTGTAGTGAAGATAGCCATCGCGCCAAGTGGCGACGCCTACGGCGGTGAGCCAAGCAGCGAGGGTGTAGGTGCGACGGCGGGCCGTACTGTCGGCTAAAGGGGCGAGGGTTTGGAGGACACGGGCGAGATCCGTGCGGTCAAGGCCATCCTCCGTACGTAGGGCGGCAATAACTGAGCGCATTGGGTCGCGATGAAACATTAGGCGCCGCAGGTAGGTGCGCTGCTCGGCGCGGTTGCTCCGGGCGAAGCCGCGACCAAGGGTGGTGAGCTTCGGCTCGTCGCCGGGTTCGCCCTCGGCGACCAGACCGAGGATGCGGGCGGCCTGCGTGTAATAGTGCCCCTGGCGCATCACCTTCATCCCGATATACTCGGCGATGGCCTCGGTGGTACAACGCCCACGGTCAATAGCCTCGGGGACGCGGGCGACATCCCAGAGCTGGTCAGCCTGTGGAATAGTAGCACTCGCCAAGGTCATAGGCCGCCTCCATCAGCAACGAACATCTGTGTTTAATGATAACGGATAATTGGCGCTTGTCAAGGGCTTCATCAAGCGAATCACAAGCGCCATAACGCCTCGTCGCGCCCGCGCCTTCCGTATAATAGAAAATTAGTTCTTGACGCATCTCGTGAGCTTTGTTATACTTTAGCACAGACGATTTGCACAAATGAACTAGTGATGACTGACGCCCGGTTCCACGGACGGGTCTGGGCACAGAATCAACAAGGAGAACCACGATGGCAGTCCAGAGTCGCGATCTTCGGCCCGTGCGGCGTGCCCCCATCACCCTGACCGTCGGCAATGTCGGCAGTGTCGGCAATCTCGCCTATCTCGTCACCGGAGTCTTGGCCTTGCTGGCGGTCTATGTACTCCTCAGCAGCCTGATCGGCTGGGGGCGTACGATGATTGATGATGTGAAGTACGGTCGCCCGCGTACCTTCCATCTAACCGCCAACGTTGGGCGCTCCGAGGAGGCCAACGCCCCAACGCATTTGGTTGCGATGAACCTTGACCGTCAAGTCGTGATCCTTGAACTTCCCGGTGGCGATTCAGCCCACGCGCATGCGCTGCCCGGCCCGTATCTCTTCGGTGCTGGCGAAGATCTCACCCCAGTCACGATGCGTCTGGCCGATATGAATGGCGATGGTGCCGCTGATTTGGTGGTGCGCGTCAAAGATGAGGAGATGGTCTACCTCAATCGCGACCACACCTTCGCACTGATCACTGCCGAAGAGCGCTCACAGTTGCTCCAGAACAGCAGCAAATAGGCAGTGATGGTTCGGCCTGAACCCTGAACCCTGGCACCTGAAACCTGAAACCTTGGCTTAGGTCGGGCTAAACAGGTTCGGAATGCGCCAAGCCATGCGTAGGTTGCCACTCACGCGAAGCTTGCGCCACAGCAACTGGCGCCAGATCTGGGTCTGGAAGGTTACCACCTGACAGAAAAGTTCGGCGCTGGCGAAGCGCAGGCTTACATCCGAGGTGCGAACGACCCCAATTTTGCCCTGGCCACCCGTCGGCCCAATCCGAACCATCCAGCTCCCCCCACCTTGTCCTTCGATGCTGACCTTAAGGCAGCATACAGATTACCGCCTCGCTCAGGCCAGTAGGCGAGGCCAAGCATATGGATGAAACGGGTGATCTGGCGACGCATCATACCGGGATCGAAGTAGATCCAGATGGGACGCCCACGAGCAACCGCGAGCTGTGCCCCGTGAACCAGCCCCGCATGAGCGAGTGAACTGCCGAATAGTTCGGCCACCGTAGGCGTCCCGCTAAAGAACGGCGTGGCGACCGTGTGCCCCATTTGCTCATGATCTAGTGGGGCAACCAGACGGGCAGCTTCATCAAGGGCACCCAGGAAGGAGGCGATCAGATCGGCCACGGGCATTTCAGCACGCGCCGCAAGCGCGGCCCGATTAGCCGCCTTCAGATCAGTTCGTTGCGTAAAGCCGGGGATTGTCAGCGCTCGACCTTCAAGCCCAGCGCTGATTGCCGCGTTGTAGGTGAGGGCGACGGCCTCGACATGCGCTAGCGCCTGACGCCTAGTCCAGCCCTCGCTACGGCGCTCGGTCTTCTTGCCCCAATCCTCTTCCTTGGTGCGCTCGAAGGTGCCCGCGTAGATCTGCCGCAGCTCAAGAAAGTCGGCGGCAAGCGTATATGCGGTGAAGGATCCAATCCGATCCTCCAGGCGAACGAGGGCGGCCGCGGCCTCGGTCAGAGGCTCGCTCGGTGCCCTATCCGAATCCGCCACGCTGGGCGGTTTGTTCTGCTCAGGTGCCATACGATCCCCGCCGGTTTAGACAAGGTTTCAGGTATCGGGTCTCAGGTTTCAGACCGAACGCATTAGCAAGCGACGCAAGTACCAGAACTGTAAGGCTGCTATGAACCTTGGTTTAGCCAGTATGTGGCCGCAGACACAAAGCGGGCGCAGGGGCAAGCCCCCACGCCCGCTTCAAGGCTCAAACCGTGCCTACAGCCCCGCAGCGTTCCGCAGCGCCTCGACACGGTCGGTGCGCTCCCAGGTCAGGTCAATGTCGGTGCGCCCAAAGTGGCCGCCCGCCGCCGTCTGGCGGTAGATTGGGCGGCGCAGATCGAGGTCGCGGATGATCGCGCCGGGGCGCAGATCGAAGACCTCGTTCACGGCCTTGAGGATGATCTCGTCCGAGACCTTGCCGGTGCCAAAGGTCTCGACGCTCAGCGAAAGCGGCTTGGACACGCCAATCGCGTAGCTCACCTGAAGCTCGACCCGCTCGGCGAGGCCGGCGGCGACGATGTTCTTGGCGACCCAGCGCGAGGCGTAGGCGGCGCTGCGGTCCACCTTCGACGGATCCTTGCCCGAGAAGGCGCCGCCACCGTGGCGGGCCACGCCGCCGTAGGTGTCCACGATGATCTTGCGCCCGGTCAGCCCGGTGTCGCCCATCGGGCCACCGACGACGAAGCGCCCGGTCGGGTTGACGAAGTACTTGGTCTGCTCGTCGAGCCACTCGGCGGGGATCTCGGCCTTGATCACATGCTCGATCACATCGGCGTGGATCTGCTCCTGGCTCACCTCGGGGGCGTGCTGGGTGCTGATCAGCACCGTATCAACGCGCACCGGCTTGCCGTAGCTGTACTCAACCGTCACCTGGCTCTTGGCGTCCGGGCGCAGGTAGGTGAGCGTGCCGTCCTTGCGGAGCTTCTCGATGCGGCGAATGAGGCGATGGGCCAGCGCAATGCTGGCGGGCATCATCTCGGGCGTCTCGTTGCAGGCGAAGCCGAACATCATGCCCTGGTCGCCGGCCCCGACCGCATCAACCTCAGCGTCGGTCATCACGCTCGACCGCACCTCAAGCGCCTTATCAACGCCCTGGGCGATGTCGGGCGACTGGCCGTGGACGGCCACCAGCACGCCGCAGGTATCGGCGTCGAAGCCGAACTCGCCGCTGGTGTAGCCGATCTCCTTCACGGTCTGGCGCACGATCTCGTCAATCGGAATGTAGCCCTTCTCGTAGGTAATCTCGCCCAAGACTACGATCAGGCCCGTCGTGGTGGCCGTCTCGCAGGCGACACGGGCACGCGGGTCGTGCGCCAGAAACGCATCGAGAATCGCGTCGCTGATCTGGTCACACATCTTGTCCGGGTGCCCGCTGCTCACGCTCTCGCTTGTGAAATAGAAGCGAGCGGAGTTGGTAAAGGTCGTTGACATGCAGCTACGTTCCTTCCTGCCAGCTATTGAGATACGCCTCCTGCTCGGCGGTGAGCACATCGATACCGACGCCCATGGCGCGCAGCTTGAGGGCCGCGATCTCCTTGTCGAGCTCCTTGGGCAGCGCGTGGACGCCAACGGACAGCTTGCCCCGCTGCGTCACCAGGAACTCCCCGGCAAGCGCTTGGTTGGCAAAGCTCATATCCATCACGGCGCTGGGGTGGCCCTCGGCGCTCGCTAGGTTGATCAGACGCCCCTCGCCCAGCAGGTTGATCTTGCGCCCGTCGTTCAGGATGTACTGGTCAACAAAAGCACGCGGCTGGCGCTTCTCGGCGGTAATCGCCTCAAGGGCCGGGATGTTAATCTCGACGTTGAAGTGGCCGCTGTTGGCGATCACCGCGCCGTCCTTCAGCACCGCAAAGGTGCTGCTGTCGAGAACGTGCTTGTTGCCGGTGGCGGTCACGACGAAGTCGGCCAGCGGTGCCGCCCGCTCCATCGGCATCACGCGGAAGCCGTCCATGGCGGCTTCAAGCGCCTTAATCGGGTCAATCTCGGTGACGATCACGTTGGCGCCCATGCCACGGGCGCGCTCGGCGATGCCGCGTGAGCACCAGCCGTAGCCGGCCACCACGAAGGTCTTGCCCGCGAAGAGAATGTTCGTCGCCCGGATCAGGCCGTCGAGCGTGCTCTGGCCGGTGCCGTAGCGATTGTCGAACATGTGCTTGGTGTCGCTGTCATTCACCGAAATCACGGGGAAGGGCAGCACACCCTCCGCCGCCATCGCCTTCAGGCGAATGACGCCGGTGGTCGTCTCTTCGGTCGAGCCGTACATGGTCGGGATCAGGTCTTTGCGATCCTTGAGGATGCCGCTCACCAGGTCGGCACCGTCATCCATCGTGATCACAGGATTGTGGTCAAGCGTGGCCTTGAGGTGCTGGAAATAGACCTCGTTGCTCTCGCCCTTGATCGCGTAGACCGGAATCTCTTCGTAGGTCACCAGGGCAGCGGCCACGTCGTCCTGGGTGCTGAGGGGGTTCGAGGCGCAGAGCACCACATCGGCACCGGCAGCCACGAGCGTGCGGATAAGGTTGCCGGTCTCGGTGGTTACGTGCAAACAGGCGCTCACCTTGAGGCCAGCCAGGGGGCGCTCCTTCGCGAAACGCTCCTTGATCAAGCGCAGCACCGGCATCTCTTGCTCGGCCCAATCCATACGCTTGCGGCCCTGCTCGGCTAGGCTCAGGTCTTTGATGTCGAACGACTTCGTCATGTGGATCCGTTGCTCCTCGTTAAATGGGCGCGACCTCTGGCCGTGCCGGTATCTACTCTACGCTGCTGGCCGCGCCTCAATCGCGATGGCCCGCCCCTCGCGGGCGCTGCACAGCAGGGCGTCAATGGTAAGTGCGTTGTCCAAGCTCTCGTTCAGGGGCATCTGGGATAGCCCGTGAACATCGTCTCCCGCCGCCACGAGCGCGGCGAAAGCCTCGGCCTCGCGGCGGAAGTGGTTGGCGGCAGGAATGCTGATCTGCTCCGCGATAGGGCGCCACGCCCCGCGTTGCAGGCGAATAGTTAGCGCCTGATCGGCGGAGATCGAGAAGCTCTCGTCAAGTTCGAGGCTGCCCGCCGAGCCGACGATCTGGGTGCGCTGGTGGCGCGAGAGCCGCAGCCCGCAACTGATTTGGGCCACGGCACCGCTGGGATATTCCAAGGTGCCGACGAGCAATTCGTCAACGCCGTCGGCAGTGAATTGGGCGCTGGCGCTGACGCGAACGGGCCGTTGCCCAGTCACCAACCGGGCCATGCTTACGCAGTAGCTGCCGACATCGCCCAAGGCGCCGCCGCCCAGTTCGGCGCTAAAGCGAAAATTGGCCGGGTCGGCGACGGTGATGCCGAAGGCGACGCGCACCAGGCGCACCTCGCCCAGCGCGCCCTCGGCGAGCAGCCGCTCGACCGCTTGCGTCTGCGGGTGGAAGCGGTACATGAACCCTTCCATCAGCCAGACGCCGTGGGCGTGCGCTGTGGCGAGCAGCGCCGCAACCTCGGCGGCGCTCGTCGCCAGGGGCTTTTCACACAGCACATGCTTGCCCGCCTGGAGCGCCGCTGTCGCCCAGGTGGCGTGCAAGCTCGGGGGCAGGGCGATATAGACGAGGCGCACCGCAGGGTCGGCGAGCAGCGCCGCGTAGCTGCCGTAGGCTTGGGCGAGGCCCAAGTCGCGGGCGAACGTCGCGGCGCGTTCAGCGTCACGACTTGCTACGGCGACGGCCTGCGCGGCTGGTGCTTCGGCCAGCGCCTCGGCGAAGCGCCGTGCGATCCGGCCCGTGCCCATGATGCCCCAACCTGTCACCTAGACCGCCTCCACCGTACTCAGCAGCTCGACCGGCAAGTCGGCGCCAAAGGTCGCCTTGTAGCGCTCGACAAACTCGACCCGCGTGTAGACATGCTCCTGGCAGCCCCGCTCCTCAATCGCAAAAGCGGCAGCCAGGGCGGCGATGCGGCCAGTCACTTCAAGCGGCAGATCGCGGACGAGACCGAAGGCCAGACCGGCCAGATAGGCGTCACCGGCACCGGTCGGGTCTTTCACCTCGTGCACCGGGGCGGTGGGAATCTCGGCGGCCAACTGACCATTGGTGTAGATCAGCGAACCCTGCTCGCCACGAGTGATCACGGTCATCGGCGTGCTGGCGATGAGTTCCGCTTCGCTTATGTCAAGCTTACGCGCCATCATGCCAAACTCGTAGTCGTTGCCGACAAACACCTTGGCACCGGCAAGCCCAGTCTTGATATGCTCGGCCTCAAGGCGCGGCGACTGTTTGCCGGGGTCAAAGATGTAGGGAATGCCAAGCTGCTGACACTCGATAGCGTAGCGCTCAATCGCCAGCGGGGTGGTGGGCGAAATCAGCACCAAGTCGTTCGCAGTCAACCCACGGTCGGCCAGCGTGCTGTGGTGATCGTGGCCCATCGCCCCGGCGTAGAAGGCGACAATCTGGTTATTGGCCTGGTCAGTATTGATAAAGCACGACGAGGTAAACTCGTTCGCAATCGTGCTGATGCCGGAGGTATCAACGCCCTGGGCCTCCAGCCAAACCCGATACTCGCCGAAATCCTGCCCCGCCGCACCGACGACCAGCGGGCGCTCGCCAAGCAGCGCAAGGTTGTAGGCGATATTACCCGCCACCCCGCCGCGCATCTTCCGCATCGAGTCAACCAGAAAGCTGACGGAGAGGATATGGGCTTTTTCCAGCAGCAGATGGTCCTTAAAGTAGCCGGGAAAGTCCATGATGTAATCAAACGCCAGAGAGCCGGTCACGACGATCCGCACGATGCGTACTCCTCTACTGAAAGGTGTCAGGTGTCAGGTGTACCGCTCGTAGTGGGGGGCTTCAGCCCCCCGGTGTGTACCTGATGCGGCTGAAGCCGCTACTACGAACGCCACACATGGTAAAGCTAGTTTAAACTAAACCTTGGCCTAGCGCTCAAGCTGGTATTTGGCCCTGAGGTGGGTCGCCACTTCACCGCAGAGGGCGGCAGCGCGGGTGGCAAGTTCAGGCGGCAGATGAGCAAGGCCACCGCTGGTACTGATCAGGGCCGCTGCCCTAATTCTGCTGGCGCCAAGATTCCCCGCCGCCGCCAAATACTCGACGGTGCTCTCGAAGCGACCGGCCAGAGTCTCGGCCCGCTCTTGGGCCAAGGCTGCGGGGTCGGTGGGGACAAGCCCCCAGGCAATCGCCCCACCAGCCTCAAGGAAACCGGCGACGGCGCTGGCCGCCCGAATCAACCCGGCCCCATGCTCGTAGGCGTCGAAGCAAATCAGTTCAACGGGCAGCGCCAGGATGCTGGCCCAATCAGGCGTACCGGCGAGACACAGCCCGCGTGGTGCGGGAAGATCGGCCAGTGAGCGGGCCAACAAGTCCATACCGCTATCCCGGTCAAGCGGACAAAACGGCGAGCCGAGGGCATCGAGGAACGGCTCATCGAGGCAGATCACGGTGCAACCGACATACGCGGCGATCTGCTCGCGGAGCCAAGCGGCCCGCAGGACGAGATGCTGAGCCAGCGCCTCGCGCAACGATGGGCTGTAGGCGCTCGGGTGTTCCTGCTCATCAACGACCTGGAGCGCCAAGCTGACCGGGCCAAGCAACTCGACACGGGCCAACTGGGGGCGGGCCAAGTCGAACTGGCGCAGCATTTCGGCCACAGCGGCGACCTGCTCGGGCGGGGGCGTACCAGCGCCCCGCTCGGCCTGGAGGTAGGCCAGCCCCACTCGGCCCAACTCGACCTCGGCGACCTGGCTATCAACCGTGGCCCGCTCGTGTTCAAAATCGAGCGCCAGACCAGGGAAGCCCACCGCCGTAAGCGCAAGGGTGCGCTCACGCGGGGCGCGCTGCGGTAGCGGCACCAGCCCCCAGGCCACCGAGCCTGAGCGGGCAACCGGCACCCCATTCCGGGGTGCCGGTAGGCAGGCGGGCAGAAAAGGCAGCGCCATTGGTGGTGTCGCCACGGCCTCGGAGCGTTGGCCGACTGGGCTAAGGGTCGCCATCGCGGTCTAGGCCCCTTTGCCAACGGCGGCGCGTAGGCCGTCCTCGAAGGGGGGATAGATCACGCCGCCCTCGGTGATGATCGCGGTGATCAGCCCGTGGGGGGTGACATCGAACGCCGGATGCGCCGCCACAACGCCCTCGGGGGCGATGCGCTGCCCGCCAAGGTGGGTCACCTCCGCCGATGAGCGCTCCTCAATCGGGATGAGGTCGCCGTGGGCCATGTTCAGATCAATCGTCGAGAACGGGGCGGCCACGTAGAACGGGATACCGTGGGCCTGGGCGAGGACGGCCAGACTGTAGGTACCAATCTTATTGGCGACATCGCCGTTCGCGGTGATGCGGTCGGCACCCACGATGATGCAATCCACCTCGCCACGGCGCATCATGAAACCCGCCATGTTGTCGGTGATCAGGGTCAGCGGAATCCCAGCCTGATGCAGTTCCCATGCGGTCAGACGGGCACCCTGAAGAAAGGGCCGGGTCTCATCCACCCAGACGTGGATCGTGCGCCCTTGGCTGAACGCCGTGCGAATGGGTGCCAGCGCGGTGCCATAACCTGCGGTGGCTAGACCGCCCGCGTTGCAATGGGTGAGGACGCGCCCCCGTGCCGGGATGAGCGGGGCGCCGTAGTCGCCAATCGCATGGCACATCGCCAGATCCTCTTTGAGGACGGCGTGAGCATCATCAAGCACCCCGACGCGGATCGCCTCAGCCCCCTCGGGGGCCAGAGCGCGGGCGCGGCCCAGCACACGGGCGGTGGCCCAGGCCAAGTTGACGGCGGTGGGGCGCTGAGCATCAAGAAAAATCTTGGCCTGCTCAAGCTCGTCCAGCAGGGCAGCGGCGTCCGTGGCCGTACTGAGAACGGCGGCGAGCGCCATCCCATAGGCGGCGGTGCAGCCGATAGCGGGGGCACCACGCACGATCATGGCCTTGATCGCGTGGGCCACAGACGACACATCCGTACAGCGAACGGTGACCTGCTCGTGGGGGAGGCGTAGCTGGTCAATTAGACAGACAGCCCCCGGCTCCCACCAGACTGTGCGAAGTTGCTCTTCCATGTCGCCAAAAAAGCCGCTCGCATGGCGAGAGGCTCCTCCTTCGTTCCTCTCATCTCCCGGCGGGCACCGCCACGCCGCCGCTGGATTTGGCACCATAGAGATTTCAGATTTGAGATTGTGGATTTGAGATTGTGGATTAAGCCAATCCAAAATCTTAAATCTTAAATCTTAAATCTCAAACCACTCTTGGTTGCCGGGCTTCATCGGGCCAGTCCCTCAGCCCTTCTTGATGAGCGCTATGTGTCTGTGGTGGCGTCACGGCCCCGGTCAAACATTGGCCGCGATTATAGCATGCCTAGTAAGTAGTAGCAAACGGGGCGGTCGCCCCGCTCAGTCGCGGAACACCTTCTCAGGGCGCCAGCCCGCGCCATCGCCCTCGCGGCGCAGCAGGGCGAGGAGCGCGCCAGTTGGCCCGTGGGCACGCGCCCGATCGCCCGCAAGCTCTGGCAACTGTACCGGCATGCCGTTGAGGATGCGGCGCACGGCCTCGGCGTCGAGATGGGCCGCAGGCCAGTGCGCCACCGCCGTCTCGGGTGGCAGCAGTGCGCCCGCCAGCAGCCCAGGGTCGGCCAATAGCGCGTCGAGGGCGAGCGCGTCCTCGCTGCGAAACGGCCCGACGAAGGTGCGCTCCAGCGCCGCCAAGTGCGCCCCACAGCCCAGGGCCGCGCCAAGGTCGCGGGCCAAGGCGCGAATGTAGGTGCCCTTGCCGCACTCGACGGTGAGCAGCAGATCGTCGCCCCCGGCCCTGGCCCACGTCAGCCGGTAGACCGTCACGGGCCGTGGCGCCAGTTCAACCGTTTGCCCAGCGCGGGCCAGTTCATACAGGCGCTGGCCCTGGTGGTGCAGCGCCGAATACATCGGCGGCACCTGCATGATTTCGCCGCGCAGAGGCAACATCGCCGCCTCAAGCTGCGCGTCGTCGAGCGGCGGCACCGCAGATGTCGCCAGCGGCTCGCCCTCGGCGTCGTCAGTTGTGGTGCGTACGCCAAGGCGCACCAGACCCCGGTAGCCCTTGCGGGCGTCCGTCAGATGCTCGATCAGGCGCGTGGCATGACCGAGGGCCACGGGCAACACGCCAGTCGCGGCGGGGTCAAGCGTGCCGGCGTGGCCCACCTTCACCCCCCGCCCGGCCACGCGCCGTACCCGCGCCACCACATCGTGCGAGGTCAGACCAGCGGGCTTGTTGATGTTCAGAAAACCAGAGTTCGCCACAGACGCTCTTCTATTACGCCGTCGCGGATTCCGCCAGCGCCGCCCGCAGCAGCGGCAGCACCGCATCAAAGGCTTCAGCCAAAGGCATCGGTAAGGTGGCACCAGCGGCCTGCGTGTGACCACCGCCGCCCCACGTTAGGGCAATGGCGGCCACATTGATCCCCGGCACCGAGCGCAGGCTGATCTTCACCGTGCCGTCAGCCCGCTCCTTAAACAGGACGCAGACGCGCACGCCCGCCATCCGCTGGAGCTGTGTAATGGTGTCATCGCTGGCCTCGTCGCTGGCCCCGGTGAGCGCCAGTTGCGCCCGTGTGACGGTCGCCCAGGCCAACGCACCCTCGCGGCGCATGGCGTTCAGCACCAGGGCCGAGAGGCGCATAGTACTCTCGGGGATGCTGAAATAGACCGCGCCGATGAGCGCCCGCAGGTCGGCCCCGGTTTCCAACAGATCAGCCGCCGTACGCAGCGTTTGGGGCGTCGTGCTGCTGGTCTGGAAGCTTTGGGTGTCGGTGATGACCCCGACAGTGAGACACGTCGCCGCAGCGGGGCTAACGGGCAGACCCATTGCGCGGAGCAGCCGGAAGAGCAGATCAGCGGTTGATGCCGCCGACGGGTCAATCAGATTGACGCTGCCGCCGCCGTCGTTGGTGACGTGGTGGTCGGTGATGATGAGCGGGCGACTCGCCAGGGTTGCGCGATGCTCATCGAAAATCAGGCCCACCCGGCTCAGGCTCGCCGTGTCAAGCATCCAGACCAAGTCGGCCTCGGGCAGCGGGTCACCGCGCTGATAGACGTGCACCGCCTCGACGCCGGGCAGCCCCATGCAATAGCTGGGCAGCGCCGAAGAAGCCAGCGCAATTGGCTCTTTGCCACTGTCGCGCAGCGCGTGATACGCCCCCAGCAGCGACCCAAGCGCGTCGCCGTCGGGGTTGACGTGGGTGAGGAGCAAGATGCGTTGTGCGCGGTCGATCTGCTCGCGGAAGGCGACCGCAGCGGTCGCGATGTCAGTGTAAATCATGGTGTGATACGGTAAACCGTGTAGCCCGAGCGCTTCTTCATTTCTTTCAGCTTAATCTGGTGGCGCGGGCCGAGACGCGGAATCAGGTGGTTGAGGCCGCTGACCACCACAAACCAGTATGCGCCCCCAGGGCGCAATTGGGCGAGCGGCCCAAGCACGAACTCATGCTCAATCGCCAAGTCGCCAATCTTGGCCGGGATGTTCGAGACAATTAGGTCGTACGGCCCTGGCGGCACCGCCTCAAGGCCAACGCTGCCGACCACGCTGGTGTTGCTGGTCGCGTTGAGCGTGGCGTTGTGGCGGGCGTAGCGCACGGCCAGCAAATCTTTGTCGGCCATGATCACCGCCGCCTCGGGAAAGCGCTTCGCCAGCGTGATGCCGATCACGCCGCAGCCGCAGCCCAGATCGAGGATGCGCGTCGGTGGCGTGGTAGGCTCAAGCGTACGGAGGAGCAGGTCGGTGCCGTCATCGACCTCGAACGAGGAGAAGAGCGTGTGGCCGACCTCGAAGGCGAACGACTGGCCGCGCAAACTGTAGGCGAGGCGCTTCTTATGATAAGCGTCCGGGCCGTCACTCATCGGCGTCGAGCTTAGGCGGGTTCTGCCGCCGCTCCTCCTCGACCTCGTGCAGCACCTCACTAATGCGGAGGCTGTAGTCGAGCGAGGTATCGTGAATAAAGCGCAATTCAGGGATGAAGCGCATGTGGCGCATCTCTTCGGCCACGCGGCTGCGGAGAAACCCGCGCGCCCGAATCAGCGTGCCCATCGTCTCGGTCTGCTGCGCTGCATCGCCCATCACCGAGACGCGCACAATCGCCCGCTGAAGGTCGCCACTCACCTCAACCCCAGTCACGGTGGCGAAACCGACCCGAGGGTCTTTCAGTTCATTCTGGATCACATCGCCGAGGATCTGCTGGATCGTATCGGCGACCTGCTGTAGTCGTTGTTTAGCCATAGCAATTTACGATTTCAGATTTACGATTTACGATTTGGGACGGGAAGATTGCGGCAATCGTAAATCGTAAATCGTAGATCATAAATGGTTACAAGGTCGCCTCGACGCGCTCCTGGCGGTAGAACTCCATATTGTCGCCCACCTGGACATCGCCGAAGCCCTCGACAATCAGACCACACTCATAGCTCGAGGTCACTTCGCGCACATCGTCCTTGAAGCGCTTGAGGCTGCTAATCTTGCCGTCGTGCAGCACGGCACCATTGCGAAGCACGCGCACGCTCTGGCCGGTGCGCGTAATCTTGCCGTCGGTGACATACAGGCCCGCCACCACCTCACGCGAAGGCAGGCGGAACGTGTTCCGCACATCGGCGAAGCCCTCGACCACCTCTTTGAAGGTGGGCGCCAGCATCCCGACCATAGCCTTCTTAATGTCGTCCGTCAGGTGATAAATGATGTTGTAGAACCGAATGTCAATACCCTGCTGCTCAGCCGCACGCCGGGCTGCCGGGTCAGGCCGCACGTTGAAACCGATGATGATCGCCTGTGAGGCCATCGCCAAATTGACATCGCCCTCGCTAATTGCGCCGGTGGCCTTGTGAATGACCCGGATCTGCACCTCGGTCTGCGACTCGCTGAGTTGCTTGAACTGGTGTTCAATCGCGCCGAGTGAACCCTGCACGTCCGACTTGAGGATGACGTTCAGATCCTTCACCTGGCCCTGCTGCACCTTGCTGAAGAGATCTTCAAGCGTCGTGCCACGATTGGGGCTGGCAATGCTCTCCATGCGCGTCTGGCGCTGGCGCTGCGTCGCCACCTCACGCGCAATCGTCAGGTCGTCCATCACCTGTAGAATATCGCCCGCCTGCGGCACACCCTCAAGGCCCAAAATCTCCACCGGGGTCGAAGGCTCAGCGAAGCGCAGGCGCTTGCCGCTATCGCTGAACATTGACTTGATCTTGCCCGAGACGCCGCCGACCAGCACGGTGTCTTCGGGGCGCAGCGTGCCATTCTGAATGAGTACGGTCGCCACGGAGCCACGGTTCTTATCCAGTTCCGCCTCGATGATCGTGCCGACGGCGGGCGCGTTCGGGTTCGCCTTGAGGTCTTGCAGGTCGGCCACCAGCAAAATCATCTCAAGCAGACCCTCGATATTCAGCTTCTGGCGGGCCGAAACCTCGACCGAGGGCACCTCGCCGCCGTAGGCTTCGACGATCACATCGGCAGCGGCCAACTGCTCCTTGATCCGCCCGATGTTGGCTGAGGGCAGGTCAATCTTATTGATCGCCACAATCATCGGCACCCCGGCGGCCTTCACATGGGCGATGGCCTCGCGGGTCTGGGGCATCACACCGTCATCGGCGGCGACCACCAGCACGACAATATCAGTCGCCTGGGCACCACGGGCGCGCATCGCCGTGAAGGCTTCGTGGCCGGGGGTGTCGAGGAAGGTGATCTTCCGATGGTTAATCTCGATCTGGTAGGCACCAATGTGCTGCGTGATGCCGCCAGCCTCGCCTTCGGCCACACGGGCCGAGCGAATGGCGTCGAGCAGCTTAGTCTTGCCGTGATCGACGTGGCCCATAATCGTCACCACCGGCGGGCGCGTACGCATCTCTTCGCTGGCCTGGGCGCTCAGCACATCCTTGACATTCTCGACGATCCCGGCCAACTGCTCGGGCACCTTCTCGGTCGTCTCAATCGAGAAGTCAGCGGCAATCAGGGCTGCCGTCTCATAGTCAATCTGCTGGTTAATATTCGCCAGGACACCGCCCTTGAGCAGCGCCTTGAGAATCTCGGATGCGCCGATGCCGGTCGCCTCAGAGAACTCGCGCACGGTCATAATGCTGATGAGTTCGACCGGGCCGCGTGGGCGAATCGGCAAGGCCGCGTTGCCACGCCCGCCGGGACGACCGCGCCCGCCAAGGTCGCGCTCCTCGGGGAAGCTGCCCCGACCGCCGCCCCGACTGCCGCCACGGGCGCTACCGCCACGGGCGCTGCCGCCCCGACTGCTGCCACCAGGGCGTCCGCCGCCGGGGCCACCGGGGCCACTACCGGGGCCGCCGCCGGGGCCACCACCGCCACCGGGACGCCCCCCACCGAAGCCGCCACCGCCACCGGGACGGCCACCGCCGCCGCCGAAGCCACCACCGCCGCCGGGACGGCTACCGCCGCCGCCGCTACTGGGGCCACCGCCGAAGCCGCCGCCACCGCCGCCGCCACTCGGGCGTCCGCCGCCGAAGCCGCCGCCGCCGCCGCTCGGGCCACCGGGACGACTACCGCCGCCGCCGAAACCACCGCCGCCGCCGCTCGGGCGTCCACCGCCGAAGCCGCCGCCCCCGCCGCCGCCAGGGCCACCGGGACGACTACCGCCGCCACCGGGGCCGCCGGGGCCACTGGGGCCGCGCCCACCGCCGCCGCCGCCGGGGGGGCCACTGGGGCC
>CAIWXH010000345.1 GCA_903916565.1 uncultured Oscillochloris sp.
CGCAGATTCTGGCTGACAACGGCACTACCACCGAGGCGTTGGAACTGCTGAATGACCCGGCACAGAATCGTGTCTTTGTGTCAGATGCCCACGTTACGGCGCGGCTGGCGGTCGTGCAGGCGTTTGTTGACCAGGGCAACTTGAATGCGGCGCTGGCGGAGCTTGACCGCATGCCAGCGCAGATCACGCACGACCCGATCCGGCACCCGCCACTTGCCGTCGGCACCCTCGTCGGCCTGCATGATCGCCCCATCGCGACCGCGCAGAACCGCGAAATCGCGCTCGCTGCGCTGGCTCGGATCATGGCGAACCAGCGGCACACGGCGCGGGCGCTGCTCACGACCTCCCGGATCGCCGATCCGGTGCAGCAGATCGATGTGCTGTGTGAGCAGATTCCGTTCTTGATCGAGCGTGGCGAACGCAAGGCGGCACTGGAATACGTGCAGGCGCTGATAACTGCTACCGCACAGCTTGATGCGGAAGAATCAATTGACGCGCTGCTGCAAGCCAGCCAGTTCCTCGTGCAGCTACATCAGTTCAAGCGGGCAGCGCACATGGCTACCGCAGCCCTGACCCACGGCGAGCGTTATGTCAATGATCCGCAGCGGCGCACAACCCAGCAGGTCGCCATCGTCGAGGCGCTGCTCGCCAGCCATTGCCCCGAGGAGGCCCTGGCCGTCGCCCAGCACATTGCCGATGTGGATATGCGAGTGGACGCCTTGTTGAGCGTAGCCGCCGCCAACCCGCCGACAAGCTGGGCGCAGCTCAACGCGCTCATTCAACGCAGTTGGCGCAGCGCCCAAACCTACGCGGAGGTAATTGCACTTCTGCCGCTGGCCCACCAACTCATCGCCGAGCAGCCCGCCCTTGGGGCTGAATTGAGCGAGGCGCTTGCCGTCGCGGCGAAGTAAGTGCCCCCATGCAGCCTCAACTGAAGAAGGCGCGATCTTCGCAAAGCCAGGCGCTCTTGCGCTAAACCGCTAAGGCCGGACAGGCTCGCGCAAAGCCGCAAAGTCGCTAACATGCAGATCGCGGCTTTGCGGCTTTGCGCGAGATCTTCCCAGCCGTGTGTGGAACCGCTAGAGACTGTAAAGTTGCTACGAACCAAGTCTTACAGCGAATCGTGGCTACGCGCCGATGTGGTATGCTTGCGGTCATAAGAACCATTGCGTTTGCTTGCGTTATCGTGCGTTCGTTTGTGGTTGCACAATGCGTATATATGTACTATAATGAACGTATCACGATGCACCATCGTGGTGTTGCACCTACCCATCATTGGCGGTTCTGCCACGCAATCGGGTGGCGGGTAACATGATGGCCGTGATGGCTCCAACGGCGCGCACGCGCAGACTCGGTGACTCGGTGCCGCATGGTGCAAGGCCAGACGGGTGCGGGTTCATCCGAGAGAACGTCAAGCAGCGACGGCACAGACGAGCGAATCACCCTCAGGCGCACGCACGACCAGGAGTGCACGTAGCCCCAAACGCTTCGGCAATGGGGTAGGGGGCATGGTCGTCTGCCCGGTGATTGCCCCTGCGAACGGAGTACCTTGCGCTACAACGCTAGGGAAAAGAGTACTTGCTTGCGGTCTATGCACAGCCTCACGCTACCCGTTGCCAGTGGACTTATGGCCCTCACCGCTGCCGTCAATCTGCTCGCCTACGCCCTGGGCCAACCGAACGCAAGCGGGACAAGCCGCATGATCCCCTGGCTCCAGCGCAGCACCTCGGGCCTCCTGGCCCTGGCCGCCTGGACGCTCGTCGGGCTAGGGTCGGCGGGCCGCGCCACGGCCCCCTACGCGCTCTGGGTCGCCGTGGGCATGAGCCTGTCGTTTGTGGCTGACCTGATTATGGCTGAGGCGATCAAGGTGCCGAACCGTGTGCTTGGCGGCATGGCCGTCTTTGGGCTGGCGCATAGCGCCTACCTCGCCGGTCTGCTGGGGCTGAATGGTGCGCTCGCCCTTGACGCGGGACGCCACATGCTTGGCTGGGCGGCCATGCTCTTGCTGATCGCCCTGGTGTACTGGCGGCTTGCCGTAGACACCCCGCAGGCGGCCCGCCCCCTGCGTCTCGGTGCCCTCGGCTACCTCGCGCTGCTCGCCGCCATGACGGGGGTGGCATGGGGTGTCGTCAGCCGCGCCCCGCATCTGTGGAGTTTGGGGGCGGGGGCGGGCTGCTTCTTCCTTTCGGACGCGATTCTTGGCAACCAGATCTTCCGCCAGCATAACTGGCCGGGCGTAGGTGATGTCGTCTGGCTCACCTACATTGTCGGCCAGGCAGGCATTGTCTGGTCTGCGTACCCCGCACTGCTGATGGGCTAACGGAGCGCGCTGTGCAGGTGGTGATTAACGGGAGCTTCTGGGCCGAGCCGAATGTTGGGAGCGGGCAGTACCTGCATGGGTTGGTGCGCTGGCTGCCGCAGGTGGCGCCGCAGCATCGCTATATCCTGGTCACCCCCGCCGCCGCGCCGCCGGGGCCGCCGCCGCCGCCGGGGGTGGTGGTGGTGCGGGCGCGTACCCCTGCCGACAGGTTCAGCCCTAATCTGGCCAAGCTCTTTTTTGAGCAGGTAACGATGCCCCAGGTGGCGCGACGGCTCGTCGAGGGCGCGGGTGCTACGGTGATGCTGGTGCCCTACTTTGCGCCGCCCGTGCGCTCGCGGGTGCCTGTGGTGACCACCGTGGGCGACATCATCCCGCTGGTGCTGCCCGCGTACCAGGGGCGCGCCCACGTGCGCGCCTATATGGCCCTGGTGCGGCGGGCTGTCCACCAGAGTGCCCACATTCTCACCTTTTCGGCGTGTAGCCGTGACGACATTGTCACCCACTTGCGGCTGCCCCGTGAGCGCGTGACGCCCGTGCTGCTGGCCGCCGGTGACCAGTACAGCCCAGGCGATCAGGCCGCCGCCCGTGCCGAGGTGGCCCGTCGCTATGGCCTCAATGCGCCATTCATCTATTATGTGGGTGGGCTTGATGCGCGCAAAAACGTAACGACGCTGGTGCGCGCCTTCGCGCTGCTGCGCTCGCGTGGCGTGCCGATCACGCTGGCGATTGCCGGACGCGCCCTCGGCGGCGACCGGGCGCTCTTCCCCGATCTCGACGCCCTGAGCGCTGACCTAGAGCTTGGCCTCACCGTGCGCCGCATTGATGTGCCGCTTGAGGCCGGGCCGCTGCTCTACCGCGCCTGCACCGTCTTCGCCTTCCCCTCGCGCTACGAGGGCTTCGGGCTGCCGCCGCTTGAGGCCATGGCCTGCGGCGCGCCCGTGGTGGTGAGTGACGCCAGCAGCCTGCCCGAGGTGGTTGGCGCGGCGGCGCTGCGCGTCCCGCCCGATGATGTGCTGGGCTGGGCCGCCGCCCTTGGGCGGCTACTCGGCGACAGCGACCTGCGGGCCAAGCTGCACGCCCAGGGTCTCGCCCAAGCTGCCCGCTTCTCGTACCGCCGCGTGGCGGAAGCGACGCTGGCGGTGCTGGCGCGGGCGGCGCGGTAGGGGACTTGGGGACGGGGGGACGGGGGACGGGGGACGGGGGATTCCGCAGGACTTTGCAACCGCGAGGGTGTCCCCATGTCCCCATGTCCCCGTGTCCCCAAGTCCCCGTGTCCCCGTGTCCCCATGTCCCCGTGTCCCCGTGTCCCCGTGTCCCCATGTCCCCGTGTCCCCATGTCCCCATGTCCCCGTGTCCCCGTGTCCCCGTGTCCCCGTGTCCCCGTGTCCCCGTGTCGCTACGCACGCTGCGCCGGAGCAGGCACGCCCGCTTTCGTCATTGGTGGTGAGGCGTGCAGCGCCAGCGCCAGCGGCAGCAGCAGCAGGCCGACCGCGCCAGTCACGACAAACGCGGCACCGTAGCCGCTCACCCCATTGCCAGCGCTGGCCGCCACCGCACCAACCAGCGCCCCGCTCAACAGTTGGCCGATGCCGGTGAAGACCGTCACCGCGCCCTGCGCTGAGGCCCGATCCTCCTCGGGGGCATCATTCAGCATAATGTAGCGCACGGGCGCGCCGAGCAGACACGACAGCCCCACGCCGACCAGTGCGCTGCCCGCGTAGAAGGCCCAGTACTGCCCGCCCACAATGCCCATCAGCAACATGCCGGCGGCGAGCAGTGCGCTGCCGCCAATCAGCACCGGGCGCGGGCCGACCTTGTCGAGCAGCCGCCCGGCGGCGGGCGAGCCAACGGCCATCGCCAGCACCACAGGCAGGGTCATCATCCCGGCGGTGCTTGGGGTGACATGGAAGGCGCCCACGGCCAGCGAGGGGATGAAGACCAACACGCCTTCGCCCAGGCCCGCGCCCGCCGTGATGCCGTTTGCCAGGGCGAGTTGGCGCGTGTGTAGCAGGCTGGGGCGCACCAGCGGGTCAAGCGCCCGCTTCTCGGCCATGTAGAAGATGGGGGCGCCGACGACGGCCAGGAGCAGGAAGGGCCAGACCAGGGGCGAGGCCAAGCTGCCCACGAGGTTCGCCGCGTGGAGGTTGCTGGCGCCGACCGTCAAGCCGCCCAGGGTCAAACTCAACAGCACCAGGCCCAGGGTGTCGAAGGCTTGAATGTTGGGCGACCGCGTACTCGGCAGAGCGAACGCGCCCAGGACGAGAACCAGGGCTGCGGGTGGCAAGTTGATCAGGAAGATCCACTGCCAGCCGATCCGCAGCAGCACGGAGCCTAAGATCGGCCCAATCAGAAAGGCCAGCCCCCACACGGCCCCAATCATCCCCAGCGCAAAGCCCTTGCGCTCGGCGGGAAAGACATCGCCCACCACCGCTGAGGCCACGGGGAAGATGCCGCCCGCCGCCAAGCCCTGAAGCGAGCGCCCCACCAGCAGCACGCCGAACGACGGCGCCGCCGCGCACATGGCCGAGCCTGCCGCAAACAGCGCGATAGCCAGCAGATAGATCGGGCGTCGCCCCGTGCGGTCGCTCAGCTTCGCCATCAGCGGTGCGCCGATCAGGTTGAACAGCACGTAGATCGTAAAGACCCACGCCAGCGCCCGGTCGTCTACGCCAAAGTGCGTCTTCAGCGCAGGCAGCGCCGGGCCGACAATCGCGATATCGAGGGCACCCACCAGCACCCCCAGAAACAACACAGTCAGCACCATCCCAGTGCCGCCGCCACTCCCCTTGGTTCGCATTGCAGCGCTCCTTAATAGTCAGTTCTGACTATTCGGCACTGTACCATCAGGGGCGGGGGCTGTCAAGGCGGGGGCGGTACGTGCCTATAGCAATCCTACACAGGTTGTTGCGCGCCCGCCCGGTGGCTGAAGCCACGGGCTACGGGATGCGAAGGCCGCCTGCGCGGCCTGGATAGCCTGCGAAGGCAGGCTTCGCCGATCAAGCGCCGGGGACTTCAGTCCCCCGGTTGCACGACCTGGATAGGCTTGCTTTATAGCGGTGGCAACGTCGTGCTGCGGTCCCACGCCCCTGAAGCCACGGGCTAATACCTGCGAAGCCCGCTGAAGCGGGCTGCCGAGCCTGCTTCAGCAGGCTTCGTCACCCAAGAGCCGGGGGCTTCAGCCCCCCGGCGGGCGACGTTGCCTCAGCCCTGCTAGCACAAGGCCCTTAATACTTTCCACATCAACACGGCAGTATTGTTTGCGTTCATAAGAACCATTGCGGTTTGTTGCGTTTTGTTGCGTCTTATGGTACAATTGTGCCATGAAACTCAGCGAGTATGCACAAAAGGTTGGGGTTCGTTACGAAA
>CAIWXH010000346.1 GCA_903916565.1 uncultured Oscillochloris sp.
ACTTGGATAAGCTTGCGCTCGGTGGGGCCGCAGCTACGCAAGGCAAACCCTTGCTCATTGTTGGTCTGGTAGGCCAGAAACCCGGCCCCGTCGCGCATCTGGTCGCATACTTGCTCCCACAGCAGGTCGCGCACCAGCGCCGAGAGGCTGCCGACAAAGAAGCCCGCGTGCAACTCTAGCATCCAGCGGGTCAGCTCGCCACGCAGACCCACCGGCACGCGCTCTAGTACAATGACGGTCATCGCTCCTCCTTAGTCGTCGCCATAATTGACGCCGCCCGCTACCTGACCTTCGTCAGGGTCCCAGAGTCCGCCCGGTCGTGCGTCGAAGCGATCCAGCAGCTCGGTTTCCTGCTGGTCAAGCCCCTCGGCGGCGAAAAGCTTGCCTAGGTCGTCCACGATCCGCTCCAGCAGCCGCTGTTCGCGGATCTGGTCACGACAAAGGTGGCGCACGCGGCTCTCTACGGTGCGCTCACCGGCTGCGGTGCAGCGAAAGGCCACCGGGATGCTGATCTCGGCCTTGTAGAGGTCTGCCACGTCGTAGACGAATGACAAGAGTTTGCCCGTGTGGACAAAGCCAAGGGCGGGGGAATAGCCGATGGCGACGATGGCGGCGTGCGCTACGCCGTAGAGGCAACTGTTGGCCGCCGAAAGCGCTCGGTTGATTGGCTCGGCTTGCCGCCAGTCGTTCTGCTTGTAGAAGCGACCCGACCACTTCACCCCGCTTTCGCGACTGCACCGTGCGTAGGTTTCGCGGACGCGGACGCCCTCTTTGCCCCGGATCTGTTGGATCGTTAGCCCAGGGTCGAGCTGCTCGGGGAAACGCATCTCGTACATGCGCCGCACGACCTTCAGCCGTAGCGCGGGGTCGCTGTGCATGGCGGCCTGGCGCAAGAAGTTGGCCGAGGAGCGCGTCTCGCCCATGCCTACGGCGTAGAAGCGCACGCCCTCCTCGCCAACCCAGGCCACCATGCAGCCGTTCTCGGCCAGCGTCTTGATGGCGCTGTGGGTGATGTTGGTGCCTGGCCCGAGCATCAGCAGCGAGAGCGCCGCGCACGGTACCTGCACTCTGCCGGTTTTGTCGATGACGGCAATCGCCTTGTCGTCCTGCTCGACTACGGCATGCTCAATGTAGTGGTACGACCACGAGTCGCGGACTCGGGGCAAGACATGAAGATCATGAATGGGCACCGGTGTCTCCTTCATGCATGTGAATATCCGTCGCGCCGACGGCACCCCCACGGGCGTGGGGACAACCTTGACCGTGCAACTGGCGTGCGTACCCGGCTCGGTTCACCCCCACGAGCGTGGGGACAACGGACAGCTTGTTAAGGTGCAACGCTGGGCACTACCTAATGGCAGCAATCGACAGGAGGCCAAATCCAAAGGCTTTGCCGCTGCCGATGCCGGTCGCCAGCGTCCCACGGAAAATGGCCGATTCCGTCACCTCGAGCCGACCGCTGAAGAGGACGGCACCGAAGCTCAACCGCATCGGCGCGGACTCGCCCTGGGTGGGTCGCTGCCCGTGCGTCGTGGTCTGGACGGCGGCGCGGGCCTCGGGCACCTCGGGGCTGCGCTCGGTGGTGAGCAGCCGGAAGCCGTGGCGCTCGCCCTGGCGCGCCAGCCACGCCAGTTGCTCATCTTCGCGCAGCAGCGCCACGCGCTTGCCAACCAGCGGGTCGGCGCGGCCCGGCGTGCGGTCGCTCAGGCGCTTGGTCGGGTTGGCCCGCAGCCGAAAGACCAGCCGTGTCCCGTCGGTGATGGTGGCGTACTCGGCTCCAACAGGCCGCACCGCCGGGTTGCCCCGGTTGTCCGGGGCCAGACCAAGGTAGTCTGGCGGCAGCTTCGACCAGTCGGGGGCCACGTTGGCCTGGATGAGCAGGCGCACGAGGGTCGGCGCACCCTCCACCGGCTCGGCCCGGTAGAGCAGGCCAAAGTGCTCGCGGGCCTGGCTGCCGACAGGGGCTGCGGGGAACGCACCCAGCACCGTGCGGTGGAGTTGGTAGGCGTCGCCCATGTCGCGGCGGGCCTGGCGGTGCCGGATGTCAAGGATGAGCCGTGAGAGGTAGAGCATCTCAGCCCTCCAGGGTGTTCAAAGTGGGCGGTGTGTCGTCGGGCGTCAACCAGTCTTCGGCCACGTAGCGCGGGCGAAAGACCCGCTTGGCGGGCGTGCCGAGGTTGTCGCTCTGGCGGTTGCCCGCGCCAGGGCCGACCTCCAAGAGCAGGCGCAGCGGCGGTTCGGCTGACCTGTCGTGGCGCGGCTGGCTTGCCAGCGCCGCGCGCAGGCCGTCATACGCGCCGACACCGACGAAGATCGGGTGGGCTGGGACGCACGCTTTGCGCCCAAGGAAACACGGCCAAACCGGGTGCTGAAGCGCCTCGGCCAGGTGGGCGATGGTGTCCGCTGGCCCTTGGAGCGCCGCCAGGAATGAGGCGTCGGCGAGGTAGTAGCGCTCCGAAACATCTGTTTCGGGGTCTTTCGTGGTCGCGTTGATCTTGACTTTGATCCGGCCTTTCACGACCTCCGGCGAGAGTACCCCGCCGGCGTAGGGTTCGTCGTGAAAGCGGGTGCCGCCGCCGGTGTGGACGGTGTCGCCGTAGTGACCACCGCCGGTGGTGTGGTAGTCGCGCAGCAGCGTGCCAGGGCGGTCAATCCGCACGCCCAGGCGCAACTCGTCGCTGATCTGGCGCAGGCGCACATCGTCGCGGCGATAGCCCAGGGCGCACCCCAGCAGGCCAATCAGGCCGGACTTGGTGGGCGCATCGGCGGTGTCGCGCTCGCCCCAGCGGGCGCGCAAGCCCCAGGCTTG
>CAIWXH010000347.1 GCA_903916565.1 uncultured Oscillochloris sp.
AGCGCCAAGCCCGCCGGGATCAGCTCGGAGAGGCCGATGATCGCGTAGGCGACCAGCAGCGTCCGCCGCGCTCCGAGGGCCACCGGCAGCGACTGAAGCCCGTACGTGCGGTCACCTTCGATGCTTTTAATATCGTTCAGAAAAAGCAGCCCCGCCGCCAGGGCGCTTCCGGCCAAGGCGACCAGCAGGCTGGGCCAGGTGAGCGGCGCAAAGATCAGGTGGCCGCCCACCCAGGTCAGCAAGATGTACCCGAGGCCCACGGCGGGCGGCCCGAGCCAGTAGCGCTGCTTGAGCTTCAGCGGGGGCACGCTGTAGGCCGCCGCGAGCGCCAGACTCAGCGCTGCCAGCCCCGGCACCCAGACGCTGCGCTGCGCCAGGAAGAGCGCGCTGACCAGCGTCGCCACGCCAAGCGCCAGCCAGTTCAGGCGGGCCGCGCCAAGCGTCAGCCGCCCCGAGGGAATCGGGCGGGCGGGGTCGTTGATCGCGTCCAGTTCACGGTCGAAGTAGTCGTTAATGCTCTGGCTGAAGCCCGTCCCCAAGGGGCCGCACATTAGCGCCGCCAGCGCCACCAGCCAAAGATCGCCGCCGTCGGTGAGGTGAAAGCCGGGGGAGCCTCGGCCCGCCGCAAGTGCGCCGCAGAGGACCATGATCATCGGCGCGATCCAGGTGATTGGGTCCGCCAACTCAAGGTGGGCACGCAGTTGGCTGAGCGCCCTTCGCCCTGCGGGCAGCTTGTGAACGCTACGCTCAGTCATGAGGGTCTGGTCTTTTCTTTAGACAAGGTGTCAGGTGTCAGGTGCTAGGTCTCAGGCCGAGTGCGTTCTGCTGCTCTCGGCCTGACACCTGACACCTAGCATCTGACACCTTGCTTAACGCACCATCAGCGGCAGCCACGTCGTAAAGCTGGGGGGGCTGGGGGGGCTGGGGGGGCTGGGGGCGATGGGGGGCACAGAGACCATCTGGCCCTTGGCGGTGTAGTAACTGCTGTTCCCCGCGCTGTCCGTGGCCCGCACGACGAGGCGGGCGTCGGTCAGCGACACCGGCAACGTCGCGGTATACATGCCGCTCGCGCTTGGCCCCGTGAACGTCGCTGCGGCCCATGCGCCCTGGCCCACGGCATAGGTCGCGCTCACGTCCAGCGGTGTGCTGAGGTTGTCTGTCGCCGTCACCAGCACCTGGGTCTCGCTGATGGCGGCAAGGGCGATGGACACCGGGGCCGCTCGCACCGTCACCGACTGGATGACCGGCGCGGTCGTGTCGGCGGCAAGCGCTTGGGCGGCGGGGGTGGTGATCGTCGGGTCCTCATATTTCACCTGGAAGACCATCTGCGTGTACGGGCGCAGCAGCCCGCTCGTCCCGTTGGCGTCGGTCCGGAGTTGGGCCGCGAACGCAGTCAGTTGGTCGCGCTGCTGCTCGCCCGCGCCCACGCTGCTGAAGCCGAAGAACTTCGCGGGGTACCAGAGGCCCGCCCCGGCCTGGAAGGTCGGCTCGTTGGTCGTGCTGATGATCGGCGTCGTCGTCTCGGTCACGATCTGGGTGATCTGGGGGTTGAAGTTCGGGATGGTGTCGTAGGTACCGCCAAGGAAGACCACGTCGCGCACCTTCAGGCGGGTCGTGGTGATGCTGCTGCTGTGGTTGAGCGCACCGATGTCGTAGGCGAAGGCGGGCAGCGTGGGTGCGCCGATCTGGCTGTCCGTGAAGACGCGCAGGAGCCGGTGCGTGTCGGTGACCGCGAAGCCCTGGTCAACGAACTCGTCATCAATCGTAAGGTCGCTCGCGGCAAGGTGCAACTCGCTGCTGCCGGTGCGCGGCAGCTTCACGAAGTTGGTGGCGGTCAGCCCAAGCGTGAAGGTGAGGGTGCGCGTCAGCCGCCCGTTGTCGTTGGGCAGCTTGGGCGCCCGGGTCGCCAGTGGCACCACCGCGCCCGCCAGGGACGACGGGTCTTCGTTCGGTGGGGCCAGCGGGTTTGTGAATTGCGTCCTGATGAAGGGCAGCCCGTAGAGGTTCATAATGCTGACGACTTTGTAGTCGTAGGCACTGAGGCTGGCCGTGTCCCGTACGTAGCGCTGCTTGGCGTTCACCAGCGCCTCGCCAATCGTCGCCCCAAGCGTGTAGGTGCTGGTAGCGTCGAACACCTTGCGCGCCAACTCTTGCGTGTACAGCACCGCGAGCCGCTCGGAGTAGTCAATGCCGTCGGCGGTGCCGTAGCCGTAGCCGGTGTTGCCGACCCAGTTGCCGCCATGGCTGTTCAGCGCCTGGGGAAAGTCGGTCTGGTAGAGCGCCTGGTTCGTCATCGTCGGCACGGACGTATCAAAGAGGCTGTAGCCGCTGTGGCAGCCCACCGAGTAGCCTAGGGTCGCGCCAAAGTAAAGATGACTGCCCGGCACCAGATAGCTCGGCTGCAGCAGGCGCTGCGCCGTGAAGGTGGGGTTGGGGTCGTTCGCCGCCTGGATCGCCGGCAGCAACTGCCAGTGGTCAAAATGCGCGTTCACCGAGCTGAGGCTAAGCTTCGCGGTGGTGGAGATTCCGCCGCTCAACGGGAAGTCGGTATTGAGTACGCCGTCAAACCAGCCCTGCTCGACATCAGGGCGCTGCCAGGTGTCGTTGTTCAGGGTGTTGAACTCGTTCGTCGCCAGCCCGGTGCGCTGAAGGATGGCCCCAATTTGGCTGGCCTCGTCCTGCAAGAAATCGTAGCCGCTGACGAAGGCCCGCTTGTGTGGCGTACCTGGCAGCCCCGAGGTCGCGTCGATCACGAAGTCGGCAGAGGTGCCGCTATAAAAGCCCAGATAGCGGGCGATCTCGTCGGGTTTCTCGACGATGCGGCCCACGGCGAGGTGCGGCAGGTAGAAGGGAAAACCGTAGAAGCGGTAAGGCTTGTCGGCGCCATAGAGGTTGTCGGTCAGCAACATGCGGTAGCGCAGCGCCGCGCCTTGGGCGCTGTTGGGATCGATAATGGCCCCGTTTGGATTGACCGCCGCCAGATAGGCGGCGTAGTCGGCCTCGTTGGCAATCGTGGTCAGGTCGGGCACCCGGTAGAAGGGCAGCACCTCGTCGCCGCCAATCAGCACGACGTTCCGCAGATTCGGGAAGCTGATTGGGCTTAGCCCAATGCCTGCATAGAACTGCGCCGACGCAGTCGTGTTCCCCGGCCCCGAAACGCCGTCGGTGGTTGCGGCCTCGATCACATTGTCAATGATCCCGGCGATGTAGTTGGCGTAGAGCGGGTTCGCCTTGTTCTGATCCCAAAGCTGGTATGCCTGCGCGATGGTCTGGGTGAGGGGCAACACGTGCCGCAGTTCGCCCAAGTTGACCACGACGCCATAGTCCGGCGGTGCGCCAGCGGTGATGGCTTTCGTCGGCTTTTTCAAAACGCCCAGGCTGTTCGAGATCGTGATCAGGTTGGTATCAGTGATGGGTAGGCTGTAGACATCCGCCATACGCGACGGGTTGTAGATATACAGGGTTGTGATCTGGTTGATCTGGGTGATCGGCACGCTCAGGCTCAGCGGCGGGATGGTGAGCGCCACCTCGGGCGCGGGTGGCGGCGCGCTCAGCCCGCTGTCGGTCAGCGCGACGGTGAGTTGGTACGGGGTGGCGCTGTATTCGCCGTTGTTGGTGGCGACCACGATGTAGTAGGTGCCGGGCAGCCAAAGCTGGGAGTCAATCGTCTCGCTAACGGTGCCGCTGTGGGCGCTGATCGAGTTGATGCTGCCGCCAATCGAGTTGATGCTCCCCCCAATCGAGTTGATGCTGCCACCAATCGAGTTGATGCTGCCGCCAATCGAGTTGATGCTGCCACCAATCGAGTTGATGCTGCCACCAATCGAGTTGATGCTGCCGCCGACCTGGGTGACATTTTCGAGGCCAGACTGAAAGGTGTCCGTGACGAGAGTGGTCTGACTGGTATCTTGGCCGCCGCCAAGCACCAAGTCGTAGTCGGCGGGCAGCCCATCGAGGCTGATCTTGATCTGCGAGGCGGGGCGAACAATCGTCACCTGATAATAGTCTACGTCAGACGAACTGCTGATCGTGCCGCTGATCACTTGGCTCCAGCTATAGTCGCTGCTGCCAATCGGCTCGGCCTTGTCAGGGCTGTCGTTCGTGAGCGTACCGTTGTCTTTCTGCTCGGAATACCCCGGCAGGACGGTCTGGCTAAGGCTGGGCGGGGCTGAGCTGTCCACGGGTGCCTGGGCGCGCAGGGCGGAGGGTGTGACGCTCAGGGCGACCAACAGCGCGAGGAATGGGATGAGACGACGCATCGACAGTACGCTCCTTTAAGTTAGGCTTGTGCTACACGATGGTTGTAGGCCGGGGGGACGGCTGGAACTATGATACCAGCCGGGTGCAATTCACAAAAGCAGGGAGGGCTTGGCCCTCCCTGTTTGCTCCGGCTGCGCCCGCTCCTAGCGTACGATCAGCGGCAGCCACGTAAGGGTGAAGTCCTGTGCGGCTAGATGCCCCTTGGCGGTGTAGTAGCTGCTATTCCCCGCGCTGTCGGTGGCCCGCACGATAAAGCGCGCATTGGCTGGCCGCACGGGGATGGTCGCGAGGTACTGGCCCGCCGCATTTGGCCCCGTGAAGCTCACGGGCACCCAGGCGTCGCCGTTGGCGACATAGACCGCGCTCACGTTCAGTGGCTCACCGCTGCCGTTGCTGTCTGAGGCGGTCACCACCACCTGGGTTTGAATGCCGCCGGTCGCGGCGAGGCTGAGGGGTGTCGCGAGCCCCCGCACCGCCACCGACTCGATGATCGGCGCGGCTGTGTCGGCGTTGAGCGTGGTCGAGATCGTCGGGTCCTCGTAGATCACCTGGAAGACCATCTTGGTATACGGGCGCAGCAGCCCCGTCTCGCCGTTGGCGTCACCGCGCAACTGGGCCGCGAACGCGGTCAACTGATCGCGCTGCTGCTCGCTCTCGCCCACGCTGCTAAAGCCGAAGAACTTATCGGGATACCAGACTCCTGCCCCCGCCAAGAAGTTCGGCTCTGCCGTCGTGCTGATAATCGGGGTCGTCGTGTCGGTCACGATCTGCGTGATCTGCGGGTTGAAGGCCGCCTTGGAGCCGTAGCTGCCGCCTAAGAAGATCACGTCGCGCACCTTCAGGCGGGTCGTCGTCGTGACCTCGCTGCTCAGGGCACCGATGTCGTAGGCGAAGGCGGGCAGCGCGGGTGCGCCGATTTGGTTGTCCTCGAAGACGCGCAGCAGGTTGCGCGTGTCGGTAATCGGGAAGTTCCCGCTCTTGAACTCGTCCTCAATGGTGAAGTCGCCTGGGGCCAGCTTCAACACGGTGCTGCCCGTGCGCGCCATGTACACATAGTTCGTCTCGGTCAACCCAATGGTAAAGGTGAGCGTGCGCGTCAGCCGCCCGTTGCTGCTCGGCGGCGCGGGCGCCCGCGCCTCTAGCGGCGCCAACCCTGGCAAGGGCGACGGGTCCTCGCTCGGTGGGGGCAGCGGGTTCGTGAAGCTGGTTCTGATGAAGGGCAGCCCGTAGAGCGTCGCGATGGTGAGCACCTTGTAGTCGTAGGCGCTCAGGCTGGCCGCGTTTCGCACGTAGCGCTGCTTGGCGTTCACCAGCGCCTCGCCAATCGTCGCGCCGATGGTGTAGGTGGTGGTCGGCGTGAAGCTGGATGTAGCCAACACCGTACGCGCCAACTCCTCGGTGTACAGCACCGCCAGTTGCTCGGAGTAGTCCACCCCGTCGGGGGAGCCGTAGCCGTAGCCGGTGTTGCCGACCCAGTTGCCGCCGTGGGTGTTGAGCGCTTGCGGGAAGTCGGCCTGATAGAGCGCCTGGTTCACCAAGGTACTCGGCACCGCCCCGTCAGAGAGGCTGTAGCCACTGTGGCAGCCGACCGAGTAGCCCAGTGTGCCGCCGAAGTAGAGCAGGTAGCCTGGGTAGAGATTGGTCGGCGTAAGGACACGCTGCGCCAGAAGGGTGGTCGTCGCGTCGTACTTCGCTGGCAGCAGTTGCCAGTGGTCGAAGTGCGCGTTTACCGAGCTGAGGTTGAGCTTCGCGGTGCCACTGACCAAGTTTGTGCTTGGGTCAGGGAAATCAGTATTGAGCGCGCTGTCAAACCAGGCTTGCTCAACCTCTGGCTTCTGCCAGTCGTTGTTGTTCAGTGTGTTCAGCTCGGTCGTCACTAGCCCGGTGCGCTGAAGGATGTCCTCGACCTGCGTAGCCTCGTCCTGCAAAAAGTCGTAGCCGCTGACGAAGGCGCGCTTGGTCGGCGTACTCGGCAACCCCGAGGATGCGTTGATCTGGAAGGGCAGTCCGGGGTAGCCCAAGCCCAGGTAGGACACCGCGTTGGCGTAGAAGTTCAGGTAACTGGCGATCTGGTTGGGCTGCTCGACAATCCGGCCCACGGCGAGGTGCGGCAGGTAGAAGGGGAAACCGTAGAAGCGGTAGGGCTTGTCGGTGCCGTAGACGTTGTCAGTCAGCAGCATACGGTAGCGCAGCGCCGCGCCCTGGGCGCTGTTGGGGTCAATGATGGCCCCGTTTGGGTTAACCGCAGCCAAGTAGGCCGCGTAATCCGCCTCGTTGGCAACTGTGGTCAGGTCGGGCACCCGGTAGAAGGGCAACACCTCGTCGCCGCCGATCAGCACGATGTTGCGGAGGTTCGGGAAGCTGGTGGGCGTACCTCCGACCTGGGAATAGATATAATCGGCGTTCGCGAACGTAGTCCCCGGCCCTGAGACGCCGTCAGTGGTTGCGGCCTCGATCACCTTGTCAATCAGCCCGGCGATGTAGTTGGCGTAGAGCGGATTGGCCTTGTTCTGATCCCAAAGCGCGTAGACATCGCTAAGCGGCTTGGTGCTGGTCACCACGGGGGCCAGCTTCGCTAGGTCAACAGCAAAGCCATACTCGATTGGTGCGCCAGGGGTGATGGGCGTCGTGATCCGCGTCAGCGCATTCACGCTGTTCGTAATTAGGCCCAAGTCGCTCGTGATCGTGGCGGTGTTGGAGTAAACATCCCCCATCCGGGCGCTGTTGTAGATGTAGAGCGTCGTAAACGCGGAGGCTGGATGCGGGAGAGCCAGTTGGTAGGGATAAAGCGCCACCTCGGGCACGGGCGGGGGCGCGAGCAGCCCGCTGCCCGTCAGCTCAACGTTCAGCTTGTACGGAGTCGTGCTGTGTTCGCCGTTGTTGGTGGCGACCACGATGTAGTAGGTGCCGGGCAGCCAGACCTCGGTCTCAATCGTCTCGCTGATCGTGCCGCTGTGGGCGCTGATCGAGTTGATGCTGCCGCCAATCGAGTTGATGCTGCCGCCAATCGAGTTGATGCTCCCGCCAATCGAGTTGATGCTCCCGCCAATCGAGTTGATGCTCCCGCCAATCGAGTTGATGCTGCCACCAATCGAGTTGATGCTCCCGCCGACCTGGGTGATGTTCTCCAGACCGGGCAGAAAAATGTCGGTGGTGCTGATGCCCTTGCTGGGGTCAATCCCACCGCCAAGCACCAAGTCGTAGTCGGCGGGCAGCCCATCGAGGCTGATCTTCAGCTTCGAGGCGGGGTGGACGACGGTCAGTTGATAATAGTCTACGTCGGACGAACTGCCAATCGTGCCAGTGATCGCCTGGCTCCAACTGAGAAGATCAGGACTGCCAATGAGTTCGGCATCGGCAGGCTTGTCGTTCGTACTAGCGGGAGCGACCTCTTGCTCAGGGTAGCCCGGCAGCGGGGTCACGGTCTGGCTCAGCGCTGGCGGCGCTGACTGGGCGGCGGCGACGGTGGGCGCTTGTGCGCGTAGCACAAGGGGCGCGATAGTCAGGGCCACAAACAGGGCGAGGAACGGCGTTAAACGACGCATCGACATCCTCCTTCTGTGTCCGGCTTAAACTAGGCGAGACGGCGCGCCAGCGCGAGATCGCGCTGGGCGTCGAGTTCGGCAAAGATCGTTTCAGCCTCGGCGCGGGCCGCAGTGAAGGTGGGGATGTCGCCGCAGACATGGGCTAGGTGCGCCTGCTGGTAGCGGGTTCGCCCGAGCTCGTAGCGATTATCAAGCTGGGCCAAGGCGGCCCGGCTCGCCTCAAGATGCGTTCGGGCGGCGTCGAGGGCGCCGCGTGCCAGGGCGATCTGCCCGCTCACCCGGCGGGCGATGGCGTCTTCCGTCGCCATCCCCAGTTCGGTGGCGAGGGTGTGTGAGCGAACCGCGTACGCTTCGGCGGCGTCGAGGTCGCCTAAGGCCAAGGCAGCCTCGGCGGCGAGGCGCAGCACTTCAGGCAGGAAGTTGCGAGCGCGAATCTGCTCGAACGTGGCTATCGCCTGACTGAAGAGCGGCTGCGCCTCGGCGGGGCGACCTTGGAGCAGCAAGACCTCGCCTCGGTTGTAGGTCGTGACGGCCACGCCCAGGGTCGAGCCGATGCGGGCAAAGCTCTCGGAGCTTTGCCAATAGAGCTGACCGGCCCGCTCAAGCTGATCGCGGCCCACCAGCACGACGGCCAGATTGTTCGTCGTGCGGGCGACGGCCTGCACGTCGCCGATGCTCTCGCTGATCTGAAGCGAGCGCTCGTAGCTGCTGATCGTCTCGGGCCAGCGCCCCATCTGAAGGTAAAACACGCCCAAGTCGTTGAGCGCATCGCACAAGCCCGACGGCAGGTTCAGCGCCTCGTACAGCTCGCGGGCTTGCTCTAGGCTGGCGATGGCGTCGGCGAGGTTGCCCTGCTGGCGATAGGTATTGCCGATCAGCTTGAGCGCCCGCGCCTGGTCAGACTGGCCGCGCACCTCAATGGCGAGGCGCAGGCCCATCCGTGCCCACTCCAGGGCC
>CAIWXH010000348.1 GCA_903916565.1 uncultured Oscillochloris sp.
GCCGCTGGCGTGAGCTTCTCGGCCAACCTGCGCCTGGTGCCCGGCAAGGCGACCGTGAACGAGTTTATCAGTTGGTTCCGTACCCGCCAGAACCCGCGTATGCCGTGGGACTACTTCCGCGATCTCAACGAGAAGGATCTGACCTCGGTTTACGACTTCCTGAAGCAGCTTGGGCCGAAGGGCGAGGCGGCCACGCCGTACGCGACCTCGACGCCGAAGCCGACCGCTGACCCCGCTGCCCCGACCGCCGACCCCGCCACGCCTTCGGCGACGAAGGCCCCCGCGACGGCCACCGTGCCGGTGCCGACCGCCACACCCCGCCCCGACCTGCTTGCAACGAACGCGATTGATACTGCCCCGTCCTCGGCCTACGTGAAGGCGGCTACGCCTGAGCTGGCCGGTGAGTACATCGTCTGGATTGGGCGCTGCAACAGTTGCCACACCGCCGACAGCAAGGGCGTTGCCAACTGGAGCCCGACCATGCCGAAGGATGACTGGCTGATGGGTGGACGTCGGCACGCCGGTAACTATGGGACGGTCTTCTCGGCGAACCTGCGCCTGGTGCCGACCAAGTACCCCACCGTCGCTGAGTTCATCAAGATGATTCGGGGTCGCAGCGCTAACCCGCCCATGCCCTGGTTCGCCCTGCACCAGTGGAACGACAAGGATCTGGAGTCGATCTACGCCTTCCTGAAGGAGCTTGGGCCTAAGGGCACGCCTGTGCCTGATCCGGTGCCCCCGCAGACCGCGACGCCGGTTAAGTAAGCCCTAGGCGCTCGTTCGCTTGTCAACTGGCTGGACAGCTTGGGGCGGGCCATCCGCCCCAAGCTGTTCCTCCGAAAGCCCCATGTTCGGAGCATCGCGCTTACGAGTCTTCAAGAAGAATACGTAGGGGAGGAACGAAACCTTGAAACAGTCGCTGCTATCCACAAAGCTCCTGAAGGTTGTCATGCCGACCGGCCTGGGCCTGCTCCTCACTGTGCTGATGACCGGCTGTGGGCAGAGCGTGGCCGGGAGGAATATCACCCCCGGCTCGCAGCGCGTTGCGGTGAAGAGCGCACCGGCAGTCGCGACCGCCGCACCCGCGCCGGTTGCCGCAGCCCCAACTGCTGCCGCCCCAACTGCCGCCCCGGTTGCCGCAGCCCCAACTGCCGCCCCGGCTGCCGCAGCCCCAACTGCCGCCGCCCCGGCTGCCGCAGCCCCAACTGCTGCCGCCCCGGCTGCCGCTGCCACGACCGGTGGGAGCCTCGCCCCCGAAAAGGTGGACGCCGCCAGGAAGCTGATCATCGCGCAGGGCTGTATCGGCTGTCACACGATTGCGGTAGTGCCTGAGGCCACCGGGCTGATTGGGCCGAACCTCTCGCAGATTTTCACTCAGGCCCCTGACATTATCGCCTCGGCGGGGTACAAGGCCAGCGATGGCAAGGCGACCATCGCCCGCGAGTATCTGCAAGAGTCGATCTTGACCCCGTCGGCCTTTGTCTACCCGGACTGCCCGGACGGCCCCTGCTCGGACTATCTGATGCCGCAGGACTTCAAGACGCGCATTTCGCCCGCCGAGTTGGAGAACCTGCTTGATTTCCTCTCGACGCTGAAGTAGCGGCCAAGCGCCTCGTGCGCTTAGACAAGGTTTCAGGTGCCAGGTTTCAGGTGCCAGGCCGAGCGCATCAGAGCGAACAGCGCGGGCGCAGCATCAATGCTGCGCCCGCGCTGTGTTGTAGGCACCTGCGCCATTGTGCGGGCAGCCAAGGTTCGCGGCTACTTTACCGTTTGGGCACACGCATGGCGTCTTGATGCGCTCGGGCTGAAACCCGAGACCTGAAACCTGCGACCTTGTCGTATGCTACAATGCGCGCCATTGTGCCACCGCAGGAGTGCGTTTAGGCAAGGTTGCAGGTTCCAGTTTGCACACAGCAGAAAGCCCAAGAAGAGGGTGTCTATGCGTACGACCATTCGTGACATCCAGAAGCTGAAAGAGCGCGGCGAGCGCATTCCAATGGTCACTGCGTATGACTACACTTCGGCGCAGCTCGCCGACCGTGCCGGGGTGCCCCTCCTCTTGGTGGGCGACTCGCTGGGCATGGTCGTGCTTGGCTATGGCTCGACGGTGCCGGTGACGCTTGACGAGATGGTGCACCATAGTAAGGCGGTGGTGCGCGGCAGCCAGCAGGCGCTGGTTGTCGGTGATCTGCCCTTTCTGACCTACGCGAGCGTTGATCAGGCCATCCACAGCGCCGGACGGATGCTGCAAGAGGCTGGCGTGCAGGCAGTCAAGCTCGAAGGCGGCGTGACGGTCGCCCCGACGGTCGCCCGCCTCGTCGCCCTTGGTATCCCCGTGATGGGCCATATCGGCTACACACCGCAATCCGAACACCAGATTGGGCGGCGCGTCCAAGGTCGCCAAGCCAATGAGGCGGGCCAACTCATCGAGGACGCCCTGGCCCTAGAGGCCGCAGGCGCCTTTGCAATTGTGCTTGAGCTGGTGCCAGCCCCGCTAGCCCATGCGATCACCGCACGGCTGCACATTCCGACCATCGGGATTGGTGCCGGGGTCGCGTGCGATGGTCAAGTGCAGGTCTGGCATGACATCCTGGGCCTCTATAGCGACTTTACGCCGCGCCACACACGGCGCTACGCACATCTGGCCGAGACGATTGGCGCGGCCCTCACCAGTTATGTCGCCGAGGTGCGCGCCGGCACCTTCCCCACCGCCGAGCAGAGCGCGACGATGGACGAGGCCACGCTTCAGGCGGCGCTCGATCAAGTTCAGGCACAGCCTCGCGACTGAGTCGCGGCAGGTTTTTTACCACGAAGCCCAC
>CAIWXH010000349.1 GCA_903916565.1 uncultured Oscillochloris sp.
ACATCCACTGAGAGTCCGACCATGCCGACGAGAACGACGATCATTAGGCCGATGAGGGGCAGACTTTGGCCCTTTGCGCGCCGTCTGCCGGTTCTGTTTCTTAGGGCCATCGGAGTCCTCCGTTCGTACTGGGGTAGGGTTGGTAGGCTAGGGTTGCAGCTTAGAGCATTGTAGTCGGAACGTCTCAGCGCTTATTGGGTGGTGTAGTATGAGCTTCGAATTGGCATCAGGTGTGAAGCATGGAGGACGATTGTCTTGGCGAAGCCGGGAGCAAAAGGAAAGCTAAAGCGATAGTTATAGCGAACGGTGACCCTGATCCAGCAGCCTTGACCACCGCTCTGAAGACCCTGATTTCTAACGTCGCCGCGACAGCCGATACTTGAGAGACTCTGTGGGTCGAAGCCCCTTAGGTTCTCGATGTAAATATAGGTTTCGGCGTTCGTCCGAGGATCGATAGGGGCATTCATATTGTCGTGCAGGTGATCGACATTCAAGTCATCCAGGCCGTTATTGTTGAGATCACGCAGATCAGCGAACCCACCACCCTGCTCGCCACTAGCACCGTAAACGCGATAGACAATCCCGCTGTAATCAAAGTCGAGCCTAATAAGCTGGTTTGTACTGCTCATCACCGCCTTCGGGTAGCTCCCGTAGGTGGCCCCCTCTTGGGCGGCAACGCGCAGCGCCTGCATCGTGAAGAAGATCAGGCCCAGATCGACTGCGGCGGCCAGAAGGAAGAAGATCAGCGTTGAGGCCAAGGCGAACTCGACAATGGCCTGGGCGGGCGCATGGTGGCGAGTGATGCGCTTTTTCATAGATAGCGGCCTCATTACGGTACCTGCTGCGGTGTCGGCGATGGGTTCAGGATCTTCCAGTCGGCCATATTGCGGGCACAGGCGACACCTGCGGGGCGCGTCGGGTCGCGACCCAAGTTCTCAATCGAGCGGCGCTGGGTGACGCGCATGACGATGCCATCATTCAGGCCGAGGAAACTCCAGAGCGGGGTCAGGCCCATGACCGGGTAGCTGATCGAGATCTCGATGGGGCCACGGGCATTGAGGTTGCGGCTCGTGTCGCCCTGAGGATAGCTAATCTTGACATACTGGGTGACGGAACCTTGTCGGTTTACGCCTCCGCGTAGGACAGTCAACTCGCTCTCGATCGCCGTGAGGACAGCGTTGACGCAGTCATCGTTACGATACGAGTAATCGGCGGGCCGTGACGTAGCCTGATCCAGATCTATCCACGACTGGTAGGGCGGCAGTTGCGCTGCGACTTCGGCACCGTTCCGGGCGGCCTGCGAGATCGTCGAGTAGGCAAAAATCAACCAGCCGAGTTCGATAATTCCGAAGATGACGACCAAGAGGATAGGCAACATTAAGGCCATCTCGACGATGGACTGACCTTTTGCTGGAGTTGGCAGGCGCATACACGAACCTCCGCCGATTACATCTCTGCAAGAATTATAGGTCTGGGCCACCAGTTAGCTCAATAGTCAAATGGTACCGAGTACCCTCCAAGATGACAGCTTCGTGACAGAGTGGGCCTGGTATGCGGCCCCATAGTGCTGAGTCTGAGCGGCCTGGGTCGGCGGATCGAGCGGCTCAGTTGTGTTCGCCGAGATAGAGCTTGAACATCCGCATCCAGTCGGGCCAGTCGTGGCACCAGCCGTTCCAGAGGCGCAGCGCATTGCTGACGCCCCGGCCCCAGAGTTGGTTTGAGAGTAACTCGTTCGACCATGCGGAGGGGTCGTCGCGACCGATGACGAGGATAATGTCGGTGGCGCGGAGGCGTTCGAGAACCCAAGGATCGTTGAGCTTGGGCACGAAATCGACGGGATTGTAGGCGGCGAGCCGTTGGGTGTAGTGGTCGAAAAGGCATCGCAGGTCGTAAAGGCCGCTTAGGCCAAGCACGCGGTTGACGACGCCGGGGTGGCGCAGGGTGAAGCTTATGGCGGTAGTGGCACCGAACGAGCAGCCCGTCGCGATGATGTACGGGGTGCCATTGCTGTGCCTGATGAGGGGCAGCACCTCGGTGAGCAGGTAGTGTTCGTACTGCGTCTCGCGCTTGAGGCGGGCGTCGGTGTCGAGCGCATCGTTGTACCAACTCTCGCTAGACACGCTATCGACACAGAAGAGTTGGATCCAGCCCTGGCTGATCGGGTGGGCAAGTGCCTCAACCATACCCCGGTCTTCGAACTCGTAGAAGCGCCCGTGTGAGGTTGGGAAGACGATGACGGGCGTGCCCCCATGGCCGAAGACCAGCAACTCCATTGTGCGCCCGAGCGCGGGGCTATCCCAACGGTGGTAGTCGCGGCGCATGGGTCTTCCTTGACGTACGGCTGCGAGCGGTCTGGTCGCACTAGTACACGTCGGCGGAAATAGGCGGCAGGTTTTTCACCACGAAGTACACGAAGGTCACGAAGGCTGAACCGCTTGCTGCTGCGCTCCGTGCCTGACGAGAAGGAGTGTGCAACCCGCCAGGAAGTTCCAGAAAGCTGTACTAATATGGAAAGAACTCAGGTGGGAGCGGGTGGGCCTCGGCGAGGTCAACCTGAACTGTGTGATCAGCGCGGCGCACGGCGCTGATCACAGCCTCGACGTAGCGCTCGCCGTCTCGCCAGCGCACGATGTCGCCGGGGCGCAGGTCGTAGTGTTCGGGGCGCATATAGGTGCCAGCGCAACTGATGAGCAGGCCATCGCGGTCAACGCTATCGACGGGGAGATCCGTGTAGCGTCGCCCGTAGCTGCGACGAAACACGATCACGGTGGTGAGGGGCGGCTGAGACATTAGGGGGCGATCCGCTACTTTGCGCCATACTGCGCGCATCGGTTCGCTGCATTGTACTGCCTTTTGCCTGCAGGGCTGATGCAACGTCGCCGCCGGGGGACTAAAGTCCCCGGCTCTGGAGGTGCGAAGCCTGCCTTCGCAGGCTGGTTGAGGCCGCGCAGGCGGCCTTCGTCACCCGTAGCCCGTGGCTTCAGCCACCGGGCAGGGGCTGGCGAACGATGTTGCAACCGCCATGCCCTACGCTGTGAGGAATTCGCGCACGGTGTGGTGAAAGGCTTCAGGCTGTTCAAGCATTGGCATGTGGCCGCAGTGGTCGAGGATGTGGAGACGGCTCCCGGCGATCAGCGTGTGGGCGACGGTGCTTTCGGCCAGGTGTGCGATGTGATCCTCACGACCAGCGATGCAGAGGGTGGGCGCGCTGATCGCTCGTAGGGCCGCGTGGAGCGCCGGGTCGCCCACGGCGGTGAGCGCCGTGACGTAGGCGCGGGTGTCGGCGGCAGCGTGGTCGGCCAGATAGCCCCGCCACAGTTCACTGTTGCGCGGCCCGTCGTGCAGCAGGAGCGCCTCTAGCGTCAGCGCAACCGGCTGGCTCTGCATCATCACGCGGTTCAGCGGCTGCCAGAGGTCGAACAGGGGTCGGGCGAGGCCCATGGTCAGGTCGAACGGCGGGCGGCTCAGGTCGAGGGCGGTCAGCGCGGGGGCGAAGATCCGCGCACCCAGGCTGGTGACGATAAGGCTGCCGACGCGGCCCTGGTGACGCCCCGCCACGCAGGCCGCCACGGCAGCACCCAGCGCGTGACCCAGCAGGTCGAAGCGCGTCAGACCCATGGCGTCGGCGAAGGCGAGTACCTCGTCGGCCAGGGTCGCCAGGGTGGGCACTGCCGCTCGTGCGGGCGATGCGCCGAAGCCAGGCAGGTCGCAGGCGTAGATTGTGCGTAGGTCGGCCAGGGTCGTCAGGGTGTCGCCCCAAAGTTGCGCCGAGGCCCCCCAGCCATGCAGCATGATCAGGGGCGGGCCTGTCCCGGCCACCAGATAGCTGAACGCCCCGTGTGGGGTGGCGATGCGCCGCTGTGCGCTGGCGGGGGGGGCGCTGCGGGGCGGGACGAGCGATGCACCCTCGCGCACCTGGGTCGAGAGGCGCAGCCCTTTCCGCCGAATCGCAGGCTGGGCAGACTCAGCGGTTGGGGCGGGCGTTTCGGCGGGTGCCGCGCCGTCGGGTGTCTGGGGCGAGAGACGCAAGCCTTTGCCGCGCCGAATCATTGGCGGCCCATCAGAGTCAGCGGCCATAGCGGGTCTCCAGTTCGTCGGCGAGCGCTGCGTAGGCCAGGGCACCGGCACTCTGGGGGGCGTAGCGGCTAATCGGCAGACCGACCATTGGCGCCTCGGCCAGCTTTACGTTCATCGGGATCACCGTCTCGAAGACAAGGGTGCCGTACTGTTCGCGCACTTGCTGCTCGATCTGGCCGCTGAGGTTGGTGCGCCGGTCGGCCAGCGTGCAGACGATGCCGCCAATCGCGAGCGTGGGGTTAATTTCTTGCACCAGCGCGATGGTCTGTTCAAGCTGGGGCATGGCTTTGAGTGCGTAGGCATGCAGTTGCATTGGCACGAGTACCGCATCGCAGGCGGCGAGGGCGTTGAGCGAGAAGATGCCCAGGCTGGGCGGCGGGTCGATCAGGATATAGTCGTAGCGCTGGCGCGTCTCGCGCAGCGCCTTGCGGAGCAGCAGTTCGCGGCCCACCTTGCCCGCCAGTTCAAGCTCGGCACCCGCTAGTTCAAGCGACGAGGGGATGAGGTCTACCCCCACGGCGGTGGTGAGGGTTGCAAACGCGGTGCCCTTTTCGGGGTTGAGGAGTACCTCGTAGACGCTGTACTCTAGCTCGGCGGGGTCAATGCTGAGCCCCTGGGTGAGATTAGCCTGGGGGTCCAAGTCAATCAGCAAGACGCGCCGCCCCCGCTCGGTAAGACTTGTACCAAGGCTCAGGGTTGTGGTCGTCTTACCGACGCCGCCCTTCTGCATCGCCAGCGCAAGGACGTGGCCCATCAGGGTAGCTCCATGGGTGTAGCGCAGCGCGGATCCGCCGCGATTGTAGCACTCTTGGTAACATGGCCGTGCGGTGCTTGGTGCAGGGCCACGCGGGGCCGTGCGGCATGTTCCCAACCCACACTAGCCTGTACGCGGGAGGGCCGACGGCGGCCCTTCCACGTAACATTTGAGGTATGGCTACACCTCCAGCGGCTTGGTCGCGTCGTTGCCCCACTCGTTCCACGAGCCGTCGTACAGCGCGGCGCGCTTGCCGGTGGCGAGTTCGAAGGCCAGGGCGGTGGGGGTGGCCGAGACGCCGCCGTTGCAGTAGGCCACGACTTCGCGCTCGGCGACGGTGCTGAGGTCAATCCCGGCGGCGGCGAAGCGCTCGCGCAGCGCTTCGGGCGAGGCGTAGGTGTGGTCGTCGGCGCTGAGTAAATTCTGGTAGAAGACGTTGATGGCACCGGGGATGTGGCCGCTGCGGCTCGCCCGCGACTCTTCGCCATGAAACTCGCGCGCGCTGCGGGCATCAAGCAGCAGGGTGCCGGTGCCAAGCGCAGCCAGCACTTGGTCGGCCTCTTTGCGTAGCTCGGGCTGCGGGCGCGGCGTGAACGTGGCGGGCGGGTAGGTCGGCACTTCGCTGGTGAGCGTGTGCCCGTCGGCGAGCCACTTGAGCAGGCCACCATTAAGGATGCGGGCGTGCTCGAAGCCGTAGTAGCGCAGCACCCAGAGCAGGCGTCCAGCGTACATCGAGTACCAGTCGTCGTAGATGATGATGCGGCTGTCGTCGCCGATGCCCAGCGCGCCAAGGACGCGGGCGATCTTGGCGGGCGGAGCGACCTGCACGGGCACCGGGTCGTCGAGGTTGACGATGTCGGTGAGCCAGTTGAGGTAGACGGCACCAGGAATGTGGGCGGCGTCGTAGTCCTCGCGGCGGGCGAAATAGTGCGGTTTCGGCTCGGTGGGAGGCAGCACCTTGCCGCGCATATCAACCACGCGCAGCCGGGGGTCGCCCAGGTTGGCGGCCAGCCACGTCGTGCTGACCAGGGGGCCATCGGGTAGCTTAGACATCGGTTTACTCCTGTTGCTAAGACAAGGTTTCAGGTTTCAGGCCGAGCGTATCAGAAAGCCTTGCGTATGCCTAAACTGTAACGTATCTGCGAACCTGGTCTGATCCATAGGCCAGCCGAGCCTCGTCTTACCCGCGCAGCCCATCGGGGGGCTGGCGCATTGCGTGCGCCACCTCGCGCAGCTCCATCCACCACTGGTCGCGGGGGCGAGAGATGGTGGGTTCCATCAGGCGCGGCATGTCCTCTAGGCTGATAATCTGCACGCGCCCGCCCTTGTAGCCGATGAAGGCGCCGTCGTAGCGCCCGTTGGTGGCCCGGTCGATCAGAAACTCGACGCACTTCACGCTCAGGCGCGTGGCCTGGATGCGGTCGAAGGGCGAAGGATCGCCGCCCTGTTGCAGGTGGCCGAGGATCGCCTGGCGCACCTCAAAGAGCTGGCTGCCCTCCTCCTCGAACAGCGCGGTGATGAAGCCAGTGCTGTAGATCGGGTTGGCTTTCTCATTGCGGATCACTAGGCTCAGGCGTTTGCCGTGCTTGAACCAGTAGATCATCTCGTCGAGGTCGGCCTGCAAGTCGCGCAGCGTGATGCCCTCCTCGGGCAGATAGACCCGTTCGGCGCCGGTGGCGAGGCCGCCCATTAGCGCCAAATAGCCGCAGTCGCGGCCCATCACCTCGACCACGAAGCAGCGCCGCGAGGCCACGGCAGTCTGCTTGATGCGGTCCACGGCCTCGACAATGCTGTTCAGCGCGGTGTCGGCGCCGATGCTCAATTCGGAGCCGGGGAGGTTATTGTTGATCGAGGCGGGCAGGCAGATCATGGGGATGTTGAAGGCCGGGAAGGTGTGGCGCTCGGCGAAGAGCCGGTGGCAGGCGCGATAGCCCGCCGAGCCGCCGATCATCAAGATCCCGTTGATGTTGAAGCGTTCGAGATTTCGGGCGATCTGGTAGAGTTCGGCGCCCTGCGGCACCTTACGGTTGGTGCCCAGTTCGGCGCCGCCAGTGGTCGCCCAGCCGCTCACGCTCATCCAGTCCATCTCGGCCAGATCGCCTTCGATGAGGCCCGAAAAGCCATTTTTGGCCCCAAGCACCTGGTGGCCGTTGTGGATGAAGAGGCGCACGGCGGCGCGCACGGCGGTGTTCATCCCGGGCGCGGGGCCACCCGCGTGAAGTACCGCGAAGCGTAACGATTGGCTCGCGCTGTCGGGGCGGGGCGGCTTCGAGCGCACGAGGGTGCGGAGCGTGCGGAATGCCTCGCCGAAGCTGTTGCCGCGCAAGCGCATTGCCTGCTCGTAATTATGCGCGGTGATGGCCTCAGCGACAGCGTGGGTCTCGGTCACGCACGGCATCAGCGGCGTCGCGGCGATGCGGTTCTCGCGCATGCCAATAAGCTGCGGCTCGCGCTCGGGGGTGGCGTTAATCAGCTCGTCAACGGCGGTATGTCCAATCAGCGTACTCATCCAGCGGTCGAAGGCGCTTGGCGCACCGCCCCGTTGCACGTGGCCGAGAATCGTGACCCGTGTATCCTCGCCGAGCCGTTCCTCAAGCACCTGGCAGATATAGGCGGCGCTGATCGGCTTGCCGTGGCGGTCTTGGGCGCCCTCGGCCACAATGACGAGGCTATCGCGGCGACCGCTTGCACGGCCATCGCGCAGGGCCGCGCACATCGCGCTCTCCCAGTCGTCGATCTCGGGCGGGTGTTCGGGGATGAGGACCCAGTCGGCGCCGCCGGCGATGGCGCCCATCAGGGCGAGGTAGCCGCAATTGCGGCCCATCACTTCAACCACAAAGGTGCGCTGGTGACTGGCGGCGGTTGAGGTGATCGCGTCAAGCGCCTCGGTGATGCGGTGCAGCGCCGAGTCGGCGCCGATAGTCATGTCGGTGCCGGCGAAGTCGTTATCAATTGAGCCGACGAGGCCGACGAGGCCAAGAAACGGGTGGGCCAGGGCCGTTGCGCTCTCGATTGCGCCAGCCTCAACCAGCTCGCGCAGCAACTCGGGCCACTCGCGGCGGAAGGTGTCCGCGCCGGTGAGGCTGCCGTCGCCGCCGATGACGACCAAACGGTCGATCCCGTGGTTCAGCAAATTGAGCGCCGCCTGGCGGCGGCCCTCGCGGGTGCGAAACCCGGTGCTGCGGGCGGTGCCGATGACGGTGCCGCCTTTGTGCAGAATGCCGCCCACGCTGTCCCAGCTCATCTGGCGGATCAAGTCACCACCTCGGATCATGCCCTCGTAGCCTTCGTAGATGGCATAGACCGCGCAGCCCCGGCTGATGCCGGTGCGAACAACAGCGCGTACGGCGGCGTTCATGCCCTGGGCGTCGCCGCCGCTCGTCAGGACGCCAAGCTTAATCTTTTGCTCCCGCGCCATACAGATCCCCCTTAGCGGCTGGCGGTCAGGCCGGAAACATCCCGCTGACGCTCTCGTGGGTGTGAATGCGCCGGATGGCCTCGGCGAAGAGCGAAGCGACCGAGACGACCTCGATCTTTGGGGTGAGCGTGACGGGCTGCGTCTCGATGGTGTCGGTGATGAAGAGCCGCCGCAGCGGGCTGGCCTCGATCCGCTCGATCGAGCCGGGGGTCAAGACGCCGTGGCTGACCATTGCGTAGACCTCGCGGGCACCACGGTCAACCAGCCGACGGGCCACCTCGGCGAGTGTGCCGCCGGAGGTGGTGAAGTCATCAACGATGAGCGCGGTCTTGCCGGTGACATCGCCGATGATCTCCAGCACCTCAGCGCGCTCATCGTGGGCGATTCGCTCTTTATTAGCGATGGCGAGCGAGGCCCCGAGCGCGTGGGCGTAGCGGCGGGCAGCTTTGACGAAGCCTGCGTCGGGCGAGACGACCACGAGGTTGGGCAGGTTCAGTTGCGTGATGCGCTCGACCAGCACGGGCAGCGCATAGAGATTATCGACGGGCACGCGGAAGAAGCCCTGGATTTGGGGCGCGTGCAGATCCAGCGTGACCACCCGGTCGCAGCCGGCGGCTTCGATGCAGTCGGCACAGACGCGGGCGCGAATCGAGACGCGGGGCTCGTCCTTCTTGTCGCCTTTGGCGTAGCTGAAATAAGGGATGATCGCGGTCACCGAGGCGGCGCTGGCCCGTCGCAAGGCGTCAATCCAGAAGAGCAGTTCCATAAAACTGTCATTCGTCGGGAAGATGGTGCTTTGGACAATGTAGACCTCGCGCCCGCGCACATTTTCCAGCACGCGCACGAACGTATTGCCGTCAGAGAAGGTGATCACCTCGCCTTGGCCGGGGGTCACGCCAAGGTCGCGACAGATATTGTCCGTCAGATGCGTGCTGCGGCTCCCGGCGAAGATCAACGTGTTTTCGAGACTCATAGCACACCTGTAGTAAAGTGGCGCGGTCGCGGGGGATAGTATAGCACGGGGGCACCGACAGACACGCTGGGGCGGCGGTGCAGCACCATGGCGGTTGCAACGTCGTGCTGCGGCCCCCCGCCCGGTGGCTGAAGCCACGGGCTACGTGGTGCGAAGGCCGCCTGTGCGGCCTCGTGAAGCCTGCGAAGGCAGGCTTCACGAGGCCAAGAGCCGGGGGCTTCAGCCCCCCGGCGGGCGACTTTGCAACCGCCATAGCGGCGGCGCATGCGCCGTCCCGACGCCCCGTCACGTCTGCGTTGCCGCTTACGTCTGAGGTTGCGCCAGCAGCACGTAGCCCATGCCACGCCGTGTCTGAAGCAACTCGTCGCCTTGACCCGCCCGACGCAGCACGCCGCGCAGGTTGCTCACGGCGCGATCAAGCGCCTCGGCGTCGAGACCGGGGTCGTAGTTGCGGCCCCAGATCGCCTCGGCACAGCCCTCGCGGCTACACAGTTCGCCCATGTGGCGATAGAGGTAGGTGAGCAACTTGTGCTGTCCTGGCGTTAGCTCAAGGGGTTGCGCTAGTAGATAGAAGATCTGGGCACGCTCATCGAGGCGCAGGCGTGAGATTGGCACCACCGTGGGATCCGGATCCACGAAGCGCAGCACGTCGCCTGCAGTCCCCAGACTAATTGTGTCACGGTGGCTCAGCAGGTGTGGGTGTGGGCTGACGACTTGCTGGCCGTTCACGAAGGTGCCATTGGCGCTGCCGACGTCGTGGAGAAAGTGGCGCGGCCCCTCGCGTACGACGCGGGCGTGCAGGCGCGACACCGTCTGGCGCTGCACGATAATGTCGCACGTGGGTGCGCGACCAATCGTGTGTTCGGTGCCAACCAGCAGAAACTCGGCGGGCGTAATTTCGTCGTGTAGCGCCACCAGCCGGGCCAGCGGGATCTGCTCGTGTTCCATGCTGGTATTGTACCGCACTGCTTGCACGTTGCAGGTAAAGAAGTACCTGGGCGCAAAGACCCCCTCGCCCGCAAGGCGGGCGAAGGGGTCGGGGGTGAGGACGTGGCGCGGTTGAAGCTTACGGCAGGACGGTGAACTTCGCGTACATCCCTGAGCGGAAGTGCGCGGGCAGGTTGCAGAGCAGCAGGTACGTGCCGGGCTTCAGATCCAGGGTCACGTGGCCGATGGTCTGGGCAGGCACTTCGCCCGTCTCACCCAGGCTGCCGAGCTGATCCTCGTTCAGGCGCAGGGTGGCCTGGTCGAAGGCCATCCGCCCGAACATCGCATCAGCGGTATCCGCCACCGCCGCCACCGTCTTCACGCCGCCCTGGGCCGGTGAAACTTCGGGGAACGGCACCACGAGCATCTCGTGCTTCTGGACATCTGAGTTGGTGACATCAAAGCTGATCGCGCCCGCGTGAACCGTCGTGATATTCGGCTGGACTTCAAAGGCGTGAATATCAACCTTCACCTGATCCTGGCCCTGCGACGAGACGCCCACATTCTTGCCCGACGACGCGCCGCCCGCGCCGCCCGCGCCGCAGCTTGCCAGCGCACCCATCAGGACAACGACACCAACAACCTTCGCCAGACGAGATGATCGAAACGCCATGTGGACACCCCCTGTTTACAATTCACCATTGAATATTCACGACGTACGGTGTACAAACCGCAGCCAGTTAAAAACACTAGCACAACGTGCGCCTTGGGGCGAAACCTATTGCCACAAAGTACCAGGAACGTGCTGAACAACGAAGACTATTGGAGCCACTGGGGTATTACGGCCATTATCATACAAGAATGGAATGATGTCAAGATCAGGGAAGATAACACAAAATTCACGAATCGACTGCGTACTAGCGACCACTAAAGCGGGGCGCGATCCGTGTAGCAGCCCTACCCAGGTTGTTGAATCCGGGGGACTAACGTCCCCGGCTCTTGTAGCTGCGAAGCCGGCCTTCGCAGGCTATCCAGGCCGCGCAGGCGGCCTTCGCAGCCCATAGCCCGTGGCTTCCGCCACCGGGCGGGCGTTTTGGACGGGCACGGTGCTTCACAACCGCTATAGGATTGCTATAGCAGCCCTGGCCCTGTGCTACAATATCTAGCATCGCGTCCACTCCCCCTGCGGTGCCACCATGCTTGAGGCAGGCTCCCTCATCCTTCAACGCTATCAGATCGTGCGCCTGATCGGGCGCGGCGGTATGGGTGCCGTCTATGAGGCCATAGACCGGCGTCTACGGAATACGGTTGCGCTCAAGCAGATGATTGGCAGTGGCGAGGAGAACGCCGAAGCCTTCGAGCGTGAGGCCCAACTCTTGGCCGCGCTGCGCTATCCCGCACTCCCGAAGGTGATGGATTACTTCCGCGATGTGTCTGGCCGCTTCTTGGTGATGGAGTTCTTCAGCGGCGCTGATTTGGCGGCACTTCAGGCTCGTCACGGCGGCCCATTCCTCGCCCAGGAGGTCCTCGGTTGGGGCCAGCAGTTGCTCGCCGCCCTCAATTATCTGCATACGCGCCAGCCGCCGGTGTTGCACCGCGACATTAAGCCGCAGAATATCAAGCTGACGCCCGAGGGCCAGGTCGTGCTGCTCGATTTTGGCCTCGCCAAGGGTGCAGGCGCCGGTAGCCCCAACAGCTTTTTTGGCTATACGTTGCAGTATGCGCCCCTCGAACAGATCGAGGGCACTGGCACTGAGCCACGCTCCGACCTCTACGCGCTCGCTGCGACACTCTATCATCTGCTGACTGACCGCCCCCCCGCTAGCGCCCCCGTGCGCGCCGATGCGCTCCTTGGTGGGCGGCCTGACCCGCTGCGCCCCGCCCACGAGGTCAACCCGCTGGTGTCAGTCGAGGTGAGCCAGTTACTCAGCTTTGCGCTGTCGTTGCTGCGCGAGGGGCGTCCCGCCTCGGCCACGGCCCTGCGCGAGGCGCTGGACGCTGTCGCGCTCCAGGTCGCGCCTACGACGCCGACTGCCGTCTCCGTGCGCGCCGCTGCGCCGCCGCCCACGTTCAACCCCAGTGCATCCGTGGCATCCGGGCAGCCCCGCCCGATCAGCGTCGGCTGGGAGCATGTGCGCGAGGCTGCTCGCGCCCAGACCGACGATGTGCTGCGCGAGCTTGTCGGTACGCCACGCCGCCTCGGCCCGTATATCCCCGAGGTCTATGTGTCGCGACCCGACGCCGAGGCTGAGTTGCGGAGCTTCCTGGCGAGCCGCAGCGGTGCCCTCCTGCTGCTCGGCGACTCGGGGGTGGGCAAGACCTGCCTGCTGGCCCATTGGGCGGTTGCCTTGCGCGAGGCGGGCGACGCGGTGCTGTTCTACCGCTGTGGTGGTTCGCTTGGCCCCGAGATTGACCGCGAAATCGCCCGTGACTTGGGCCGCGAAAGCCCTGAGTTGATCCAGCACGACCTGGGCCAGATTGCCCATCTGGCCGAGAGCGTTCGCCAGCGCTTGGTGATTATTTTTGATGCCGTCAATGAGTATCGGGGCGGCGCACAAGCCGGCCCCGAGGCGCTGCTCAAACAGATTGACGCCCTCGTGGGCCGCGTCACCAACCCCTGGCTCCGCATCGTGGTGACATGCAACAATGCTACCTGGGGCCAGTTCGAGCGGGCCGGCGCGACCCGGCTGCTCTGGGGCGCTTATCACCAAGGGGCCGACGGCGAGTCGCACATCAGCCTCGAACTCTTCACGCTGGCCGACTTGGCCGAAGCCTACCCGCGTTATAGCCGCTTCTTTCAGGTTCAGACGCCGCTGGAGAGCCTGCC
>CAIWXH010000350.1 GCA_903916565.1 uncultured Oscillochloris sp.
CAGCGCGGCGACACGCTCACCGCTGACCTGGTGGTGCTGGCGATTGGGGTGCGCCCGGTCGCCACGCTGGCGCAGGCGCTGGGGCTGGCGCTGGGGCCGCGTGGCGGGATCGCGGTGGACATGCACATGCGGAGTTCCGACCCGGCGATCTACGCGGCGGGCGATATGGTTGAGGTGCGCGACACCGTCACCGGCGAACCGGCGCTGATTGCGCTGGCGGGGCCAGCCAATCGCCAGGGGCGCATCATCGCCGACCACATCTGCGGGCGCGACGCGGCCTACACCAGCACGCAGGGCACAGCGGTGGTGAAGATTTTTGCCATGACCGCCGGGATGACCGGTGCCTCTGAGCGGACGCTGCGGCGGCTGGGGCGACCCTACGCGAAGGTGTACCTGCACCCGTCGGGCCACGCAGGCTACTACCCCGGCACCAAGGCGATGCAGCTCAAGTTGCTGTTCGCCCCGGATGATGGGAAGGTGCTGGGCGCGCAGATCGTCGGCTACGACGGCGTGGACAAGCGGCTCGATGTGCTGGCGACCGCCATCCGCGCCGGGCTGAGCGTCTACGACCTGGAACACCTGGAACTGGCGTACGCGCCGCCCTATGGCTCGGCGAAAGACCCGGTGAATATGGCGGGCTTTGTGGCCGCCAACCTGCTGCGTGGCGATGTCGCCTTTTGGTACGCCGAGGAGGCCGCGCCGCCCCACACGACCCTGGTGGATGTACGGAGCGCGGAGGAGTTCGCGGCCTGGCATCTGCCCGACGCGATCAACATCCCGCTGCCCGAGCTGCGGGCGCGCCTCGGCGAGGTGCAGACGGCGGCGACACGCGGGCCGCTGCGGCTCTACTGTATGGTTGGCTTCCGCAGCTATGTGGCCTACCGCATTGTGCGCCAGCACGGCATCGCCGCTGTGGCGACCCTGGCGGGCGGTGCCAAGACCTTGCTTGGCCTTACCGGCAGCAGCCTGTTCGCCGAACAGGCGAAGCTGTCCGCCCACACCGAGGACGACCTCGCTGCCGAGGCGCTGGTGGACGTGGCGTAAGTCGCAGGTATCAGGTGTCAGGTATCAGGTGTCAGGTATCAGGTATCAGGTGTCAGGTATCAGGTGTCAGGTATCAGGTGTCAGGTGTCAGGTATCAGGTGTCAGGTATCAGGTGTCAGGTGTCAGTTCGAGCATAGCAGCAAGCGCTTTGTCTGCCGAACCGGTACCATCTCTGCACCCCTTGTCTCCGTTGATTCTCAAGAAACTGTAAAGGAAACTCCCCCATCATGTTCCGTAACATGTTCCGCACTGCCCCGGCTATGGCGTCCATCTCGGTTCGTGACCTGAAGGCCAAGCTTGATGCCCGCGAGTCACTCATGCTGATCGATGTGCGCCAGCCCGAGGAGTTCAAGAGCGGCCATGTGGCCGGGGCGCGGTCGATCCCGCTGTCGCTGCTGGCGAACCGTCTGGACGAACTGGCGAAGGATGCGGCGATCTACTGCATCTGCCTCTCGGGCGGGCGCAGCCAAGCGGCCTGCGATCTGCTCCGACGCCAGGGCTACACCAAGGTGACGAATGTGCAGGGGGGAATGGGCGCGTGGCAGCAGGCCGGCCTGCCCAGTAAGCGCGGCTAGGAGTACCTGATGCGACTGCGATCCTTGAGCCTGCTCATCCTCGTCTTTGGCGTGCTGGCCCTGGCCGCCTGCGGGGCACCCACGACGAGCAGCACCACGCCCACGATGCCCACCAGCGCCACCAGCGCGGGCGCAAAGACCGTCGGCCAGATGACGGTCGCCGAGCTGAAGACGCAGCTCGACGCCGGGACGAAACTCTTCCTGCTGGATGTTCGCACGCCCGAGGAGTTCAGCCAGGACGGGCACGTGGCCGCCGCCACGCTCATCCCGCTGAACGAGCTGGACGTACGCCTGAAGGAACTGCCGACCGACACGCCCATCGCCTGCATCTGTCGCTCGGGCAACCGTAGCACCACGGCCTGCAGCGACCTCGCCGCACGGGGCTACACGGTCACCAATGTCACGGGCGGCATGAACGCCTGGGGCGCGGCGGGCTTTCCCATCGCACGCCCCTGAGCAGATGGGACGCCGTCCAAGCTTTTTTGCTGAATTGGACAGACAAGGGCGGCCACAAGGGCCGCCCGTACCACGCTGTACTCGGCTGCGGCAGGCCGCGCAGGCGGCCTTCGTAATCTTGAAGAAGCAACTCGATCTGGTGACGAGCTTGAATAAAGCCTTTTCCTTCCGGCTGTATGAGTTTGTCGAAAGCGAAGAGGCCGCATAGCCCCACCGGCCCCCGCTGCACGGTGCGCGCCACGCGCACCGTGTAGCGGGGGCTAGTCGTCGTCAGATGTGGCCTGCGACGACCTTGGCAGCGCGTGCGAGGTCGAGTTGAGGTTCGCCGTGGAGCGTGTGTAACACGCCCCACGGCGTTCTGTTTTACCGGCGGTGTCCACCGGGGCCGGGGCGACCCTGGGGCGGCGTGGTGCTGGCGTGAACGGCGGTGGCGGTAAAGCTGCCTGCGCTATCCGTCGTCCCCTCGGCGCGGATGAACTGCTTGGCCGCGATGGCGCCCAGGGTTGCGGCGCTGCCGTCAAGGTTGAAGGCGGTGCTGGCGGTGGTCTGGATGATCTGGCTCGTCCCGTCGGGGGTCGTGACGGTGAGGCTCGTCCCGCTCACGCTCGCCACCTGACCGCCCGCGTGCGTGCCATTCTGCTTGCCGGGGCCGTGCTGCATCGCCACGCTTACCAGGCTGCTCGGAGACGCCGCCACCACACTGGTGATGGGTTGACTCACGCCGAACGCGGCGGCAACCGCCAAGCTCAACGCCGTGATCCCAACCAAAAAACGCTGCTGTATAGGATACCTCTGTACTGATGGGTGTGTCGCCGCCACCAGAGGTCTAACCATGACCGCTGTAGTGGGGACAAGCGTACTGTAGCAAAGAGATATGAATTTGGCGTAAAGACAACCCGGAGATGGTGTGAAGGTGCGCGGGGGCAGCGGGTGGTGCTGATCACGTTGCGCGGCGCGGGTGGGTGCAGTCGCCCGATGTGCTGGGCTTCAGCCACCAGAAGGCGACGGTGCAACCGCTATGGTAGCTGCGCTTGACGCAACAAGCGCAACGCGCTATAATTCAACTATGGTTGAACTATCGCCAGGGACGATGCGGCACGAGCCGCTTGCCGCCCCAACGAACATGCAGCAGCTTGCCGACTGGCTCAAGGTGCTTGCCGAGCCACGGCGGCTCCAGATCCTCAATCTGCTGATGGCGGGCGTGCAGTGCAACTGTGAGCTAGGCGATCACCTGGATATGGCCCCCAATCTGATCTCGCATCACCTTAGCGTGCTGCGTAAAGCGGGGCTGGTGGATATTGAGCGCGACGCGGTGGACGCCCGCTGGGTCTATTATTCGCTCAACCCCGCTGCGCTTGACGCGCTGAACGCTGCCTTCGGTGCCTTCTTCGCCCCGGCACGTATCCAGCCGCGCCGGGCGGTCTGTGGCCCACAGGGCAGCGTGATCCACGCCGCTACGATCCGCGTCACGCGGCACTGAGCCATCCCGTTGGGCGGGCCTGCGGGCTTGCCCATTCGTCACCCCGATAATTCAATCAATGTTGTAGTATCTTCACAGACGGGAGCATTGCAATGACGCACCGATCCCTGATGGTGATCCTGGCCCACCCCGACGACGAGAGCTTCCCAATTGGCGGTACGCTGGCGAAGTATGCCGCCAGCGGCGCGCACCTGACCCTGATCACGGCAACCGCTGGTCAGCACGGCGTCCCCGCTGTTGCGCCCGCGCAGGCCGCTGATATACGCTATGCCGAGCTGCACGCTGCCGCAGCGGCCCTGGGCATCGCCGAGGTGCGCCACTTGGGCTATACCGATGGCGCGCTTGACCAGGCTCCGCCGGATGAGGTGCGGCGCCGGCTGCGTGCCCTGATGGTGACGCACCGGCCTGATGCGGTAATCACCTTCGGCCCCGACGGCATCTCGGGCCACCCCGACCACCTGGCGATCCATCGCCTCGCCACCGAGGCGTTTGATGCGGCCAACCTCCCGGATGCGCGCCTCTACTACATTGCACCCTCGGAGGCCACGCGCCAGGGCTGCGGGGTGGTTTCGCCGGTCACGCTGGCGAGCGGCCCGGTCGCGGTCATTGACATTGGCCCATTTCGTACGACCAAGGTGCGGGCGATGCAGTGTCACGCCAGCCAGCACCCGCCCGTCAGCGGCCCGCCCGCCGACGAGGCCCCGCGCTTGGCGTGCCACGAATATTTCACCCTGGCCCGCCCCAGCGTCGCCGCCGACGCCATGGCCTGCCTGTTTGCCCCGCTGAACGCCGCCCCGCTCGCGTAGCCATCTGACGTTAGGCATGGTTCGTGGATGCTTGACAGTTTGGGCGCACCCAGCGATTGCTGATGCGCTCGGCCTGAAACCTGAAACCTAGCACCTGAAACCTTGTCTTACGCCGCGAACCAAGGAGTTTCCATGAGTACCATCTCGCTGTTTGAAACCCGCCCCGCCGCCCCGGCGCAGGCTGATGTCACCTTCTACGATCCGCCGATGTGCTGCCCAACCGGCCTGTGCGGCCCCGCCATTGACCAGACCTTGCTCGATACCAATGAGTTGGTCGTCACGCTCAAGGCGCGTGGGCTGCGCGTCGAGCGCTATCAGATGACCAGTCACCCCCAGGCGTTCATCGGCAATGCCGAGGTGATGCGCCTAGTTCGCACGCAGAATATGGCGGCGCTGCCAATCACTGCCGTGCGCGGGGTCGTGATCAAGAGCGGCGCCTACCCCACGCAGGCCGAGCTTGAGACGGCCCTGGACGGAGGCGCGGCGTGACTCACTTTCGCTTTTTCTCGGGCAAGGGCGGCGTGGGTAAGACGAGCATGGCCTGCACGACGGCGGTGTACCACGCCGACGCCGGACGGCGCACGCTGATTGTCACCACCGACCCCGCCTCGAACTTGGGCGATGTCTTCGCGCAGCCGATTGGTCACGCGATTACGCCGATCACCGGGGTGCCGAACCTCTTTGCGATGGAAATTGACGCCGATCAGGCCACGGCGGAGTACATTGACCACGCGATGGCCCCCATGCGCGCCGCCTTCCCGCCGCAGATGGTGGCGGTGATGGAGGAGCAGATGAGCGGCCCGTGTACCGCCGAGGTCGCCGCCTTCGACCGCTTCACCGATTTCATTGATGTGCCGTCCGATGATGGTGGGGCCTTTGAGGTGGTGATCTTCGACACGGCGCCGACCGGCCACACGCTGCGCCTGATCGCGCTGCCGGTCGAGTGGACGCGCAGCATCGCTGCGGCGGAGCAGGGCAGCGGGCAGACCTGTATCGGCCCGACGGCGGCCATTCAGGACGCCAAGCACAAGTACGAGCGCGCCGTCGCGCTGATGCGCGACCCCGCCGCGACCACCTTCACCTTTGTGCTGCAGCCCGAGGCGACCGCGCTGAAGGAGACGCGCCGGGCGATGGACGAGCTGCACAAGCTGGGCATCACCAGCCAGGATCTGATCGTCAACGGGGTCATTCCCGCTGAAGAGGCGGCCAACCCGCTCTTTGCCGCCCGGCGCACGATGCAGCAGGGCTACGTGGCCCAAATCGCCCGCGAGTTGCCGCTGCCGACTCAGCAGATGCCGCTGCTTGCGGGTGAAATTACCGGCGTGGCGCGGCTGCGCGCTGTGGCCCGCCTGCTCTTCGCTGGGGATGCGATTGGCGTGCTGTCTTCGCCCCTCACCCCCAGCCCCTCTCCCTCAGGGGGCGAGGGGAGTCGAACTCCCGCGCCCGTCAGTAATGACCTTGACGCCATCCTGCCGCGCCTGCTGCCCGACGCTGGTCGGCGCACCATCTTCTTCGCGGGCAAAGGCGGCGTCGGCAAGACGGTGGCCTCGTGCGTTACCGCCGTGTGGCTGGCCCACCAGGGGCTGAAGACGCTGCTGCTGACCACGGACCCGGCGGCGCACTTGGGCGATGTGCTGGGCGTGTCGGTGGGCGACACGGTCGCCATGGTGCCGGATGTGCCGAATCTCTCGGTGACGAAGATTGACCCGCAGGCTGCGGGCACGGCGTATAAGACACGCATCCTCGACGACGCCCGCGCCCGTGGCCGCAGCGCCGAGTCCATTGCCGTGATGCAGGAGGAATTGGACTCGCCCTGTACGGAGGAGATCGCCGCCTTCGATCTGTTCATTGACTATGCCGCTCAGGACGCCTGGGAGGTGATTGTCTTCGACACGGCACCGACCGGCCACACGCTGCGGATGCTCGAACTGCCAATGGACTGGAGCCAGCAGCTTGATGTGAAGGTCTTCGCCAGTGTGGACGGCGCGGCGGCGGATGATGTCGCCAAGGCCCGCTTCGCTGGTGTGATCGCGATGATGCGCGACCCGCGCCAGAGTACCTTCGCCTTTGTGCTCTACCCCGAGGCGACGCCGATCTTGGAGGCAGCGCGGGCAGTGGAGGAACTGGCGACGCTGGGGCTGCGGCCCGGTCTGGTGGTGGCGAATTATGTGCTGCCGCCCGAGGCCGACGCCACGCCGTTCGGGCGGTCGCGCCGCACGATGCAGGCGCGCTACCTGGCCGAGCTGCCCGCCCGCTTTGACGCGCCGGTGCTTACCGTCCCGCTGCTTTCGCAGGAGGTGAAGGGGCTGGACGTGCTGACGGCGCTGGGCGAGCGGCTGTATGCTGTGAGCGTGGCGGCGGGGTAGGCGGTGCATGGCGGGTGCAATGTCGTGTTGCTGCATCACGCGCATAGGTTTGACGCAAAGGCGCAAAGGCGCAAAGGCACCAAGCCGGAATGATCTCGCGCCAAGCCGCAAAGGCGCAAAAAATATGCTGCGCCTTTGCGCCTTTGCGCGAGATTCCCCCTGTCCCCGTGTCCCCTCGTCCCCCTGTCCCCTCGTCCCCTCCTCGTCACGTACGCGGCGTGGCCTCCCCAGACCGGTCAGGTGCGCGCACGAACGCACCGGTGTGGGTGCGAGATCGTCCCTTGCGCGCACCTGACAGGTCTCCGCACAGCGGTGGTGCGGCCCCACCTCCTCACCTGTCCGCGTGTCCCCTCGTCCCCGTGTCCCCGTGTCCCCGTGTCCCCGTATCCCCGTGTCCCCGTGTCCCCTCGTCCCCTCGTCCCCGTGTCCCCTCGTCCCCTCGTCCCCGCCTCGTCACGTACGCGGCGTGGCGTCCCCAGACCTGTCAGGTGCGCGCACGAACGCACCTGCGTGGGTGCGAGATCGTC
>CAIWXH010000351.1 GCA_903916565.1 uncultured Oscillochloris sp.
CGCCGATCCTCATCCAGCGGCAGCACAAAGAGGCCGTCACGCTCGATCTGATCGAGTATGACGACAGACGCGGGACGACGCATGACCGCCGCCGGAGTGGTCAGTGGTTGATGGTCGGTGATTGGTGGTTGGTCGTCAGTGGTCAGTGGTCGGTGGTCGGTGATTGGTGCTTGGTCGTCATACAAACTGTCACAGAGATCGGCACAGAGCTGATCGAGGATGGCGGTATCAAGCAAGAAGCGTTGGATCGTGGGCGACTGGCGGCGGAAGACCTCATCGGCCAGATAGTCGTAGAGATGGCGGTAACTCGCCGTAAAGTCCGCGATGCGGGCCAGGGGATCAGCGCTCCCGCGCAGCGCGTGCGTGGCAAGGGCGAGCGCACCGGCCCAACCCTCGGTGCGTGCAGTCAGGGCAAGCACCTCAGCGGAGGTCAGGCTGAACCCGCCAGCCTGGAGCAGTTCGGTCACCTCATCCGCCGTAAAGCGCAGCTCGGCCACGCGCACCTCGGCCAACTGGCCGCGCATACGCCAGCGCGCCAGCGGCAGCGGCGGCTCGGCCCGTCCGGCGATCAGCAGCCGCAGCCCCGGCGGCAGATGGTCAATCAGGAAGGCCACCCCGGCGTGAATTGGCTCGGCGGTGATCAGATGGTAGTCGTCGAGGGCCAGCGCCACCGGACGGTCAAGGCGCTCAAGCTCATCGAGCAGCGCACCGATCACCACCTCGGTGGCGGGCGGAGTCGGCGACTGGAGCATCGAGCGTGCGTGGTCGCCGACGCCAGGGGCCACCTTATCGAGGGCCGCAGCCACGTACCCCCAGAAGCGCGTCGGGTCATTGTCGTACTCGTCCAGCGTGAGCCACGCCACCGCGTCACTCGTCTCAGCCCGCCATTGCGCCAGCAGCGTCGTCTTGCCAAAACCGGCGGGGGCGAGCACAAGGGTGAGGCGGGCGCGTGACTGCGTGGCGAGCCAGGTGGACAGGCGTACACGTGGAATCAGCCCCTCGCGCGGCGGGGGCGGTGTCAGCTTGGCAGCCAGTGCAAGTGCGTGCATGGCGGTATTGTACACTGGCAGCGGGTGCAGTGGGAGCGCGGGCATTTGTACCGTAGGGCTGATGCAACGTCCAGTTGCCGCGCCAGCCCTCACCCCCCAGCCCCCTCTCCCTGAACGGGAGAGGGGGAGTCGAACGCATCCTGCTGCCGAATCCCCCCTCTCCCCTTGCGGGAGAGGGGCCGGGGGTGAGGGGTAAAAGGCGACGTTGCAACCGCCCTGGTTCGTATCGCCCCTAGCGCCACTCGCTGTTGGGGATGGCGTCGAGCGAGGTATAGACGGGCACCGGCGGGCCAAGCGTGAGCCCATCGAGGGTGAGCGGGCAGCGATAGGCGTAGGTCTCGACGCCACTCGCGATTGCGTGACGCAGCGCACGGGCAAAGGCGGGGTCAACCTCGTCGTCAGGGATGAGGGCGTTCGCGTGGTGGCGCTGGATGATGAAGGTGACCGCGCAGCGCTGCCCGCTGCGGGCCATCTGGGCCAGCAGATCGAGGTGCTGACGCCCCCGCTCCGTGGGGGCATCGGGAAAACGGGCCAGCCCCTGCGCGACCTTGCCAACCGACTTGACCTCAAGCACACAACTGGCAAGACCCTCGCCCAGGCGAAAATCGAAGCGGTGGGGGCCGATGGTCACCTCGCGCTGCACCTTGGTGTAGCGGGCGAACTGGGGGAAGGCGCTGGACGAGAGGGCGGCCACCATAAGCCGGTTCGGCAACTGGGTGTCCAGCGAGACCAACTCGTCGCCACTGTAGACCCCGACCACCTGGAATGAAGTCTTACGGCCCACCTCGTCACGGGGGGCCAGCAGCAAGCGTACCCCTGGGGTGAGCAACTCAACCAAGCGCCCTCGGTCGGCCATGTGGGCGCGAATCACGCGCCCAGCGAGGCGTGCCTCGACCAGGAGTTGATTAGGGCGTGAGAGAAAGGTTGCCTCGACCAGCGGCCCACTGGCGGTGAGGGACACACGTACAGCCATAACTGACCAGACTAGACTCTGGGGGGGTGGCCCCGTGTGACGGGGGGGATACGTTGGCAAGTATAGCATAGACCGAATCGGTGTACCGGCGTAGCGGCAGGGCTGAGGCAATCTACGAATACGGAACGAATACCCGAATGTAGCAATACCGCAGAAGTAACGCGGTGCGGTGTTTTGTCATTCTGAGTAGCTGATGGCCGACGGGCCAATGGCACCGGGAGCAACGATGCTTTGGAGCATCGGCGTACGGGCGCCCCTTGTGGGCGCCCACAAGGGGCGCCCGTACGTCCCCAATCCGCATGTTTCTGAGGAGCGCAGCGAAAAATCCCGGTCGGAACCCTTCGCTGCGCTCAGGGTGACAGCGTTCCTTCTGCTTTACTGCCGTGTTACAATTCCAACCGCGTCACAAAGGACAACTAACAGCGTCGGGTGTGCCAGTTGGGTGCGCGATTTGGATGCAATCACAAGCCGATGAGACGCCCGATGCAGCGCTTGCTCCTGCTGCTCCTGCTCCTGCTCGCCGCATGCGCCCGTCAGCCGCCCGCCCTGCCTGTTGCAGCGGCCACCGCTGACCCGCTGGCCGCACTCGGCTGGCAGCTTCTCGCCGACCGGCGGCTCGCGGTCAACCGCGACTTCGCGTGCCTCGACTGTCACCGGCCCGAGCGCGGCTACGCCGACGGGAAGCCCGTCGCCACCGCTGACGGCCTCAACACCCCGACGCTCTACGGTCTCGCCGAACGCACGACCTTCGGCTGGTTTACGCCCGAGGTGCGGTCGCTGGAGGCGTTCGTGCTGCGCCCGCTTGACAATCCCCGCGAGATGGGGCCACGTGCCGAGACAACCCTGGATCGCCTGCGCGCTGACCCGACGCTGCGGCGTGCGTACGTCGCCGCGTTCCCCGGCGCAACCACGCAGATCACCTGGGCACAGACCGCGCAGGCGCTGGCCGCCGCCATTCGCACCATCCCCAGCCCACAGCGCGGCCCGCTAACCCCGGCAGCGCTGCGCGGGCAGGCGCTCTTTGCCGAACTCGGCTGCGGCGGGTGCCACCAGGGCGCAACCCTGAGCAGTGAAGCGTATCTCAACACCGGCATGAGCCACGACACGAGCCGCAATGGCGGCAAGGCCCGCGTGCCCTCGCTGATCGCGCTGGCGCACACCGCGCCGTACTTCCGCGACGGCAGCGCCGCCACGCTGGCGGATGTGGTGGCCGCGTACCAGCGCGGCGGGCGCTACCCAGGGCCAGGGATGAGTCCTGCCATCAGCCCCTTTGTCCTCACCGACGCCGAGCAGCGCGATCTCGTCGCGTTCTTGGCGAGCCGATGAGACAAGGGTTCAGGTGTCGGGTTTCAGGTTTCAGATTGAGCGCATCAGCACGCCATGCATGGGCCACAACGGTACCGTATTCGCCAACCTTGTCTGAGGAACACCGATGCCGCGTTCCCTCATCACCCTTGTCCTCATTGCCCTCCTGGTGGGGTGTGGCCCTGCCAGCCCCAGCACACCCGCGACCACGCTCGTGACCACGCCGCCGCCGGTTGCCTCCGCGATTGTCCTTGGCGACGGGCGCACTCCCGATCTCCCCGCCATCGGGGCGGAGCAGGCCCGCCGCCGCGCTGCCCTCACCGCCGCGCCCTTCGTGCTGCTGCGCCCTGGCCTTGATGCGCGTCTCGACGCGGCCCAACACGCGGTTGCCGCCGATGCGCGTGTGCAGGCCGCTAGCCGTCGCCCGACCGGCGAGCGGCTGCTGGCGGAGGTGATGGCTGTCGGCACGGCCAACGCAGGCGACATTCCCCCTGCGCTTACCGCCGCCTGCCCGCCGAGCGCCTGCGTGCGCGTGGTCGTCTACGTCTACCCGACCAATGTCACCCTGAGCGCCACGGTGGATGCCAGCGGTCAGGTGCGCGATGTCCAGCCGCTGCCCGCGACCCAGCCGGAGATTCCCCGCGAGTTGGCGGAATTGGCGACGCAGATCGCCGTCGCCAGCCCTGAGACGGCGCGGGCGTTGGGTGTGGCCCCGACCGAGGCGATGGCGCTGCCCTACGCCAGCGCCACCAAGACCAGCGCCGTCGGCACACCCTGCGAGCGCAGCCAGCACCTCTGTGTCAGCCCCGTGTTTACCTGGAGCAGCCAGGCGCTCTGGGTGATTGTCGATCTCACCGACCTGCGGCTCGTCGGTGCGGCCTCGTGGACGGCGCAGGGCCAGAGCGCGCAGCGCCGAGACTTGAGCGAGGCCACGCTGCAAGACGCGGCGCTGGCCCCGCTCTGCGAGACGCCGCAGACGCTGGATCGCGACGGCTGGCGGGCCAGCTACATGCTCACCAGTTCCGATGGGCTGGATCTGCGCGACGTGACGTTTCAGGGCCAGCCCGTGCTGGCCTCGGCGAAGATTGTAGACTGGCACGTCGGCTATCCGGCGAATCCCGGCAGCAACGGGCAGCGCGTGGGTTTCGCCGACGCCGTGGGCTGCCCCGTTTTTTCGTCGGCGGCGATTATCCCCTACCACCCGCCTACCGTGACCGACGCGCCGGACGGGGGCTTCACCCTGGCGATCACGTTCCGTTCCCCCGGCTGGCCGCAGCCCTGCGCGTACCAGTACGTCTTTCGCGCCACCTTCACGCCCGACGGCACGGTGACGGTGCAGGCGGTCAGTGAGGGCCGGGGCTGCGGCCTCAACGGCGTCTACCACCCCATTCTGCGGATCGCCCCGCCGCCCAGCGCGAATCTGCGTCTCGTGGCCGATGGGGCGAGCATCCCGCTCACCACGGAGGGATCGGCGACATGGCCCGCCGGGGCAGCGCGGGGGTTCGTGGCTGGTGATGTGCAGATCACACCCGCGTGGGGCGATGCGGAGCTGGCCTACGTCTACTGGAGTGCCGCGAAGGATGCCGAGGGCGCGGGCGACCTGCCGAGCATCGGGACGTGCTGCCGCCTCGATAGCCAGCAGGGGCCGGACGCCTTTGTGACGCCGCCGGAGCCACTCACGGGCAGTGCCGTCCTCTGGGTCATCCCGAGGATGACCAACGCCGAGCGTGC
>CAIWXH010000352.1 GCA_903916565.1 uncultured Oscillochloris sp.
GGAACCAATGCACTGTTCCCCCCCGCGTGCGGGGGGGCTAGGGTTGCCACCTGCGCAGGTGGCAACCTTGGGCGGTTCCCCCCCCGCGTGCGGGGGGGCTAGGGGGGGTGATCGGCGGGAGCCTTTCTGCGAAGATATTTACAACTGTAGTACTCATCTCTCTCGGTGACATATATGCCAGAGGTGGCCGATCTCGAAATTGGGCTGCGCCGATCTACTGAAGGGTATGCGGTCGAGCTGCGCTTTAGCGATCCGGGCAGCGAAACCGACATTCGCCCGTCCCAAAGTTCGAGCGCGCAAGCCCACTTCGACTCTGCCCGCCTGAATGAACTGGCCCTCGACCCGGCGGCGTATGGCCAGGCGTTGGGCGGTATGCTCTTCGCCGACCCTCGCCTGTTGGCGGATTTCTCGCGCTGTCGGGCTGCTGCGCAGGCCCAGGGGTACGCCCTGCGCCTGCGCCTGCTGATCGCCCCCGACGCGGTTGAACTCCAGGCGCTGCGCTGGGAAACCCTGCGCGACCCGTCTGACGGCGTCTCGCTGGCAATCGGCGAGCAGATCTACCTTGTGCGCTCCATGCTCAGCGGGGACTGGCAGCCGGTGCGCCTGCGCGCCCGTAGCGCCCTGCGCGCCCTGGTCGTTATCGCCAGCCCCGCCGACCTGGCGCGTTACACGCTGAGTCCGCTCGATGTGGATGCCGAGCGCGACCTGGCGCTCGCTGGCCTCGGTAGCATCCCCGCCGATGTGATCGCCGGTTCAACCCGCCCAACCCTCGATGCAATTATCACCCGCCTGCGCGACGGCTATGACATTTTCTACCTGATCTGTCACGGCGGCATCACCCACGGCGACTCCTGGCTGGCCCTTGAGGATGCGCAGGGAAACACGGATCATGTGCCCGGCGTCGATCTGGCCCGGCGGATTGGCGAACTGGCCCAGCGCCCGCGCCTGGCCCTGCTTGTCTCCTGCCAGAGCGGCGGCGATGGCGGCACCAGTGCGCTGAACGCCCTGGCCCCGCGTCTGGCTGAGGTCGGCGTGCCAGCGGTGATCGCGATGCAGGGCGTGATCTCGGTAGACACGGCGCGTGCCTTTGTCTCCACCTTCTGTCGTGAGCTGGGCCGCGACGGCGCAATTGACCGGGCGACCAGCGTGGCCCGTGGCGCGGTGCGGGATCGCCCCGACGGCTGGATGCCGGCCCTCTATAGCCGCCTGAGAAACGGCAAAATCTGGTACGTGCCCGGCTTCGGCGATACGTCCGACACATTCGAGAAATGGCCAACCCTGCTGAGGAGTATCCAGGATGGGCGCTGCACGCCCATCCTGGGCTTTGGCCTGCTGGAGTCGCTGGTTGGCACCTCGCGTGAGATCGCCCGGCGCTGGTCTGATACCTACCGCTACCCGCTGGCCCACGCCAACCGCGAAGATCTGCCCCAGGTCGCCCAGTTCCTCGCCGTCAATCAGGGTGGCACGTTTGTGCTCAGTGAGCTGACGAAGACCGTGCGCCAGGAGCTGCATCGTCGCTTTGAGAACGGCACTGACGCAGCCGCGAGTAGCTCGACGGCGACGCTCGATTATCTGCTCAGCGCCGCCGTTACGCAGCAGGCCACCCGTGACCCGTTTTCGCCTCACCGGGTGCTGGCCAGCCTGCCGTTCCCGCTCTACATCAATACCAGCCCGGACAGCCTGCTTGCGGCGGCTCTGACGGAGGCGGGCAAGACTCCGATCAGCGACATCTGCGCCTGGAATGACGCGATCAAGCCCGCCAAGAAGACCGCCATCGGCAACCTGACGCCCGAGCGCCCGCTGGTCTACTACCTCTTCGGGCGTCTCGCCGATCCCGAGAGTCTGGTGATCACGGAGGACGATTATTTCAGCTACCTGATCAGCCTCAGCCGCGACCGCAAGCTGGTGCCGAATGTGGTGCGCGGCCTCCTGACCGAGAACGCGCTGCTCTTTCTGGGCTTCCGCCTTGAGGACTGGTCGTTCCGGGTGCTCTTCCATAGCGTGATGAGCGAGGAGGTGCGCAACCGTCGCCTGCGCAACACCCATGTGGCGGTGCAGATTGATCTCGACGAACATCAGGTGGCCCAGCCGGATCAGGCCCGGCGCTACATTGAGAAATATTTTGGCGATGCCGATGTGAGTATCTACTGGGGCAGCGCCGAGGACTTCCTGCGTGAGCTGGCCGAGCGTAGCAGTGGTGCAAACAATGGCTAATCCCTATGTTGGGCCACGCGCCTTCTTGCCCGGTGAGGCGATCTACGGGCGCGACGATGAACTGCGCGAGCTGTTCTACCTGCTCGTCGCCGAGCGGATTGTGCTGCTGAACTCGCCCTCAGGTGCCGGTAAGACCTCGCTGATTCAGGCGGCTCTGGTGCCGCGTCTGCTGGCCGCCGATTTCAGCGTGCTGCCGCTGATCCGTGTGGGGGTGGAGCCGCCTGATGATGCGCCCGCCGCGAACCGCTATCTGATCTCCACATTGCTCTCGCTTGAGGAGGCGCTGCCCGAGGATCGGCAGCGCCCGCTCGCCGACCTGCTGGCCCTCGGTCTTGACGCCTACCTCGCCAGCCGACCCGGTGCGGCTGCGTCCACGGGCAGTGAGGTGTTGATCTTCGATCAGTTTGAGGAGGTTCTAACCAGTTCGCTCGCCGATCAGGCCGCCAAGGCGGAGTTCTTCGCTGAACTGGGGATTGCGCTGCGCGACCGGCGGCGCTGGGCGCTCTTCGCGATGCGCGAGGAGTATGTGGCCGCGCTGGAGCCCCTGGCGCGGGCGATCCCGACCTACCTGAGCAACACGTTTCGTCTGGAACTGCTTGACCCAGAGGCCGCGATCCGGGCGATCCAGGAGCCAGCCCGCGTTGCGGGCGTCACCTTTGAGGCGGACGCCGCCGGTCGCCTGGTTGATGATCTACGCCGCGTGACGGCCCAGCGTCCCGACGGCAGCGCCGAGGTGGTGCTTGGCCAGGCGATTGAGCCCGTCCAGCTCCAGGTGGTCTGCCTGCGCCTGTGGGAGCGCATGCCTACCGGCGCAGCCGTGATTGATATGGCGATGATCGAGGATCAACCCGGCGACATTGCCGCCGCGCAGGGTGCCGCTCCTGTCTCGCCGGTTGATCGGGCGCTGATGGAGTACTACGCCGAGCGCGTGAGCGCCGTGGCCGCCGCGTGCGGCGTGCGTGAGCGCACGGTGCGCGACTGGTGCGAGGCCCAGTTGATCACCGCCGACGGGATGCGCGGCCAGGTGCTTCAGCAGCAGGGCAGCAGCGCCGGGCTGCTCAACACTGCGATCAGCGGGCTGATTGACGCGCACCTGCTACGCGCCGATAAGCGCCGTGGTACCACCTGGTATGAGCTGGCCCACGACCGGCTGATCAGGCCAATTCGCCGGGATAATGCCGCCTGGCGCACACGCACCCAGAGCTTACTCCAACGTCAGGCGGCGCTTTGGGAGCGACAGGGCCGCCCTGAGGCGCTGCTGATCTCCGGTGAGACGTTGGCCGACCAGGAGCGGCTGGCCGACCAGGACACCGAGTCGCTCAGCAAGTTTGAGGTTGACTTCCTGGCTGCCTGTCGCGCTGCGCGGACTGCCGCCGAACACGCCGCGCAGGAACTGGCCGCCGAGCGCGCCCGCGCTGTGCGCGAGCGGCGCCAGTTCCGCCTGATTGCCATCCTCGCGATGGTTGCCGTCCTCGCAATGATCGCCGCGTTTCGCTCGGAGTCCTTCGCAAAGCAGAATGCCGCTCAGGCCGAGGCTTCGGCCAACCAGGCCCGCACCGCCGAGTCTGGACAGGCGACACAGCGCCAGACCGCCGAGGTTTCTGCCAGCCAGGCCCGTACCGCCGAGACGAGCGCAGACCAGCAGCGATCCGCCGCCGAGTCCGCCGCCCGGCTCGCCCGATCCAACGAACTGGTCGTCCGCGCCCAGAGTGCGCCCGCGCAACTCTCGCTCATCCTGGCCGCCGCCGCCGCCCGTGGCCCGCTTGCTGCCGGTGAGACTCCGCCACTGGCGGCAACCCAGGCGCTGATCACCGCCCTCTCTGCTATCGGCGGGCGCGGGCTGAGCATCGCGGACACGCAGATCACAACCTACGCCCTCAGCCCCGATGGTCAGCGCCTCGCCGTGGGCAGTAAGACGGGTGATGTGCGGATCTACGACCCGCGTGCGGCGAACCTCGCCGACCCGCTTTTGACCTTGCCCACTGTCTCTAGCGCGGCGATCACCTCGCTGGCGTTCAGCCCGGATGGACAGACTCTCGCCGCCGGGCTGTTCAACGCGACGGCGGTTGTCTACCGGCTCGCTGATCCCGGTGCGCCGCCGCAGGTGCGGACGCTGGCCGGATCGGACGGCGGCGCGACCAGCGTGGCCTTTGGCGCGGGCGGACATCGGCTGGTGCTGATCAATGATCAGGGTCTCTGGCTGGCTGACCCCACCGCCATCCCGCAGGCGACGCAGATCGGCGCGGCTTTTCATGTAAGCGCATCGGCGGTCAGCCCGGACGGACGCTGGCTGGTGCTGGCCTACCAGGATGGGCAGATCCGGCGCTGGGATCTGACCGCCGATCCGGTGGGCCAGGGAGACGAGATCTCTGGCTTCGGTACGACGGTCTTTGCCCTGGCCTTCAGCCCCGATGGGCGCTGGCTGGTTGACGGCACGATGTCCGGCCAGGTGCGGCGCTGGGAGATCACCGTCACCGACCCCGCCGCGACAATGGTTGTCCTGGGCGAACATGAAGAGGTCGTGAATGCCCTGGCCTTTGGCCCTGATGGGCGCACGCTGGCCAGCGCAAGCGATGATACAACCGTCCGTCTGTGGAACATTGATCAGCCCGGCGTAGCGCCACAGGTGCTACGCGGCCACGAGGGCAGCGTGCGCTCGGTCGCCTTTAGCCCCGACGGGCGCTGGCTGGTCAGTGCGGGCGCCGACACGATGGTGCGCCGCTGGGATCTTGCCGCCAACCCGCCGCTGGCGCAGCCACTGCGCGGCCACGAGGACGCAATCTATGCCCTGTCTTTCACCGCATCTGGCGACCTGCTGATAAGCCGCAGTGCCGATGGGACGCTGCGCCTGTGGGACACGACTCAGTCAACACCGGCGCTGCCGCGCTTCCTCGATATACACAGGTGTGTCGGCACGGCCAGCGCCAGATCCCTGGCCCTCAGCCCTGACCAGCATACGCTGGCGGTGGGCAGCGACGTGGGCGGCGCGATCATGGATCTCCAGGCCGCTGCCCCAGCCGGGTCGGCGCGCTGCCTGCCCAGTGCCAACGCTATACTACAGGTGGCGTTCGGCGGGGCTGGGCGCTGGCTGATGATGACAAGTACCATAAGCACCACGCAATCAATTCAGATCAGCGTCCTCGATCTCCAGAACCCAGCCCTCAGCGCCGCGCTAACCGTCGAGAGTGCGGATCGCTTCGTCGTGAGCGAAAACGGGGACTGGCTGGCCCTGACCGCGCCGGACGGTGCGCTCCGACTCTACGACCTGCGTGCGGATCAACTGAGCGGCCCGACATGGGAGACTCCCGCAGTGGCGGAATCGATGCGGGTGATGGCCCTCGCGCCCGACGGACGCTGGTTGGCCCTCACAACGTGGAGTGGCACGCTGCTCTGGGATACGCAGACGCCGGGCGCGGCCCCGCGCAAGCTGGCCCCCACGAGTGTCGGCTTCGGGCCAAGCGCCCTGGCCTTCAGCCCTGATGGGCGCTGGCTGGTCATTGGCGAGAATGGGGGTGCCATCCAGATCTGGGATCGAACCGCACCCGATAGCGCACCACGAGTACTGCCAGACTCCCGTGGGCCGATCAGTAATTTGGCCTTCAGCCCCAAGGATGGGCGGCTGCTTGTCCACAGTGTGGGCGAGGGCTGGCCGCCCAACACCAATGGCCCCCTCTTCGTGCATGCCGTAGGAGTTGATGGCCCGTCTCGGCAAGCGACCCCGCTCACTGACCCGACTCTGAATGTCACGTTGCTCTCCTTCAGCCTGGATGGAACCCGGCTACTGAGTGGCAACCGGGTCTGGAACCTCGGTTCAGGTGACACGCCGCTTCTCCTGGGCACATCCCCGGCGAGGGACGAGTTCCTCCGCGCCGATGGGCAGAGCGCGGTCATCGTCACGCCCGACGGGCTGGTGGGCATCTGGGAGTTGCGCCCCGCCGCCCTCGCCGATCTGGCCTGCCGCACCGCCGGGCGCGGTCTGACAGCCGCTGAGCGCACCGTCTATTTCCTGAATCAGCCCGATCAGCCTGATCCATGTCTATCCAGGTAGTAGGTTTTACTACAGTTGTAGTTTGAATCACCCCCCCTCGCCCCCCCGCACGCGGGGGGGAACAATGCATTGGTTCCCC
>CAIWXH010000353.1 GCA_903916565.1 uncultured Oscillochloris sp.
AGCGCACCCAGCACCGCAGGCGTCAGCCGGTCGGCCAGAATGGTGCTGCTCGGGCGATTGCCGGGGAACGTGCGGTGCGGCACCAGCCACGCAGGCATCCCATCAGCGGCCACCGCCTCGGCGGTCTTACCAAAAGCCATCGCCTCGGCCTGGGCAAACATATTCGCCATCAGAAAGTTGTGATGGTTCCCCGTCGGGTTCAGGCTATGGCAGAAACCGATGAAGTCGCAGGTGATCAGCTTCGTGCCCTGGTGGATCAACTGGTAGAACGAGTGCTGCCCATTCGTGCCCGGCTCACCCCAGAAGATCGGACAGGTCTGATAGGTCACCGGCGAGCCATCGAGGCGCACCGACTTGCCGTTGCTCTCCATCGTCAACTGCTGGAGATAGGCCGGAAAGCGCCGCAGATACTGGTCGTACGGCAGCACCGCCACCGTCTCGGCCCCGAAGAAATCGCTGTACCAAATGTTGAGCATGCCCATAAGCACGGGCAGATTCCGCTCTAGTGGCGCGGTGGAAAAGTGTGCATCCATCGCCCGAAAGCCGCCCAGCAACTCGTGGTACGCCGCCGGGCCAATCGCCAGCATCGTCGAGAGGCCAATCGCCGAAATCATCGAGTAGCGCCCGCCGACCCAATCCCAGAAGCCGAACATATTGGCCGTATCAATGCCAAACTTGCTCACCTCGGCGGCGTTGGTCGAGACGGCGACGAAGTGCTTGGCGACGGCGGCCTCATCGCCCAGACCCGCCACCAGCCAAGCGCGGGCGGTCTGCGCGTTCGCCATCGTCTCAAGCGTCGTAAAGGTCTTCGAGGCGACGATCACCAGCGTCTCAGCCGGGTCAAGGTCGTGAACCGCCTCGGTGAAATCGGTGGCATCCACATTCGAGACGAAGCGGAAGCTGAGCGTGCGCTGGCTATAGTGGCGCAGCGCCTCATAAGCCATCAGCGGCCCCAGATCCGAGCCACCGATGCCAATATTGACGATGTTCCTGATCGGCTTGCCCGTGTGGCCGCGCCACGCGCCCGAGCGCACCTGCTCGCTGAACGCGCCCATCTGGTCGAGCACCGCGTAGACCTCGGGGACGACATTGCGCCCATCAACGGTAATCACGGCATCACGGGCGGCGCGCAGCGCGACGTGCAGCACCGCGCGGCCCTCGGTCACGTTAATCTTCTCGCCGCTGAACATCGCGTCGGCCCGCTCATCCAAGCCGCTGGCCCGTGCCAGGGCCATCAGCAGCGCCAGCGTCTCGCTGGTCACCCGATGCTTGCTGTAGTCGAGATAGAGGCCCGCTGCCTCGGCGGTGAGCCGCTCGCCCCGACGAGGGTCAGCGGCGAAAAGGTCGCGTAGGTGGGTGGTCTTAACAGACTCGTAGTGGGTATGCAGCGCGCGCCACTCGGGGCGGCTGGTGGGGTCAATGCACGGCTCGCTCATTCCAAACTCCTCAACTGGACAGGGCTTGCGCCAAGGCTATTATATGCCCCATGAGCCACCGCCTTGCATGGGGGTGAGCTAAAGCCAATACCTTTCAAATAAGGACTGCTGCCGCCCAGCCCTCACCCCCCAGCCCCCTCTCCCGTTCAGGGAGAGGGGGAGTCGAACCATCCTGCTGCGGAATCTCCCCTCTCCCCCTGAGGGAGAGGGGCCGGGGGTGAGGGGCAAAGGCCGGTGCGGGATCGGCTTATTTGAAAAATATTGGAGCTAAGACAAGGTTCGTGGATGCGTTACCGTTTAGGCACGCGCAGGGCTGGCTGCCGCGTTCGGCCTGAGACCTGAAACCCGGCACCTGAAACCTTGTCTAAACGTTGGCCCACATAATGCTTATAGCTCAGGTACAATGCATGTCGTTGCATGTAAAATTGTAGCGTATACGGGGGTTCTTATGGCGCTTCAGTTCGGGACGTTTGTGCCGCAGGGCTGGCGGCTGGATCTGCTTGAAATCGCGGATCCGGTTGCCAAGTACGAGGCGATGACGCACGTCGCCAAGGCCGTTGACGCCATCCCGGTCTACGACTCGATCTGGGTCTACGACCATTTCCATACTGTGCCGCGCATCGAGCACGAGGCCGTCTTCGAGGCTTGGACGATTACAGCCGCGCTGGCCCGCGACACGCAGCGGGTCAAACTCGGCCAGATGGTGACCTGCATCGGCTATCGCAACCCGGCCCTCGCCGCCAAGATCGCCTCGACGGTGGATATTCTCAGCCATGGTCGTCTCTACTGTGGCATCGGGGCCGGCTGGTACGAACACGAGTGGCGGGCCTACGGCTACGGGTTCCCCGAGACCCGCGACCGCATGCGCGCCTTCCGTGAGGCCACCCAGATCATGGTCAAGCTGTGGACTGAGGACGCGCCCACCTTCGAGGGCGAATACTTTCAGATCAGGGGCGCAATTAACGAGCCAAAGGGCGTCCAGAAGCCCTATCCATCGCTCTGGATCGGCGGTGGTGGCGAGCAAGTCACCCTCAAGCTGGTGGCCCAGTATGGTATGGCGGCAAACTTTGGCGGCGACCCGGCCACCATCAGCCAGAAATGCGCCATCTTGGGTGAACATTGCGCGAAACTCGGACGCGACTACGAGGCGATTATCAAGTCCACCAACGTGAATATCGTCTTCGTCAAGGCCGGTGACGACCTTGCACAAGCTACCGCACAGGTGCGGGCGACCTATGGCTGGAGCGTCGAGGAGCTTCAGCAACAGGCCATCGTTGGCACGCCCGAGCAAGTGGCCGAGCGTATGGCCGCGCTACGAGACGCCGGGATCACGTACTTTATCACCTACTTCCCCCGCATTGCCTACGATCACACGCCACTGCACAGCTTTGCCGAACAAGTGGCCCCACTACTCTAAGCTCAGACCGCCAACCAGAAGTGGGTGACGTAAGGCATGTTCAATCCAGCTTGACCGTTTGGGGGACAACTCCACAGCTCTACACAAGCGTTTGGAGAGCTGTGGAGTTGTGGAGCAACGGGTACGCTGAAATGGCCGATTCTGAACCATGCCTAACGTTCCATGATGCGCGGGCGTTATACTCGTGACAGAAGTATCAGGTTTTTCGCATAGGGATTGTAACAGAGATGCGGTATGATACAAGTGCGGGTGGTTGCTATTCGGCGGGCACGTACACCGCAGTACGCGTCGGAAGACACCAATAAGGGAGTCGCTCTGGGTTGGATGCCGGAGCGGATCAGCCAGTAATGGAGCAGTACGACCCGACATGGCGCTCACAGCCGCCAAGCTGAACCGGTATCCACAGAAAGGACGCTGCTGTGACCGACATCGACATCGAAGGCTTGAACATCGGCGAGCTGGAACATCTACGCGATTCGGTGAACCAACGCCTCCTCGAACTTCGGTACAGTAACCGACATACGCTGCCCGAGCTGCTGCGTATGCTTGAAGAGCTGAAGCTGGTACTCAACGACCAGGGCAAGCAGTGGCGCTCGCTTGAGCGCTGGCAGTGGATGGACGGTCAGATTCGCTTCTGGCTCAACCCGACCGACCAAGTGCAGTACCAGGCTGGTTGGTACACTGTTGATGAACTGCTCCTGTGGTCGCGTAACCGAGGCCCAGTCATCGTTCACGATGAGGACGATGACGCCGAGACCGAAACTTGGACTGACGTAGACGGCGTTCGCATTCGTTGGCTCCCCGACGGAACCATGCTACGCGACGACTGAGACCAGGTTTCAGGGGCCGGGTTTCAGGTTTCAGACCGAGCGCAGCAATAAACGCTGCACGTACCAGAACTGTAAAGCCGCTACGAACCTTGTCGAAGGACATAAAGGGCGGGTGCCAGTGGCACCCGCCTCTGTTTTGTGCTTGCGGTATTCCCGTACCCCCGTCCCCGAACTCCCTCGGACTTGGATGCTAACGGGCCAGCCTTCACCCTCATTCTCTGTCCAGCAGCTTCGCCCCCTAGTGCTTAGCGCCACCATTTGCCTACTACCGACCCAGGTAGCGTTGGGTAAAAATTGATGCACAAATGTACTGATATGCTTTCGTCATAGGGCCGAATGTGGTATAATGGGCAGGTTGTGAGGAGGGTATATTGAGCATTCCTAAGCCTAGAAACGCTGGCTTGGCCAAGATCATTAGCACAGAGTATCGTGTTCTCCATGAGCCACTGTGGGCGATGGTAAACAGGGTACAAATGGTGCGGCGCGACCGCATGGCACCCTTGGCTTGCTCCGCAAATGACAAGACACCGCACCGCGTTACTTCTGCGGTATCGCCTTAAACGACAAACAAGAAATGAAGGAAGATGCGCGTATGACCACCGAACCCCAGACCTACGACGCGAGCCAGATTACGGTGCTGGAGGGTCTCGACGCGGTGCGGAAGCGCCCCGGCATGTATATTGGCCCCACCGACATCAACGGCCTGCACCACATGATCAAAGAGGTGGTCGACAACTCGGTTGACGAGGCGCTGGCCGGCTACGCCAACCAGATCATTATCACCATCTACAAAGACGGCTCCGTCAAAGTCACCGATAACGGGCGCGGTATCCCCGTAGACATTCATCCCAAACACAAGGTCTCGGCGCTTCAGCTTGCCACCACCGAACTGCACGCGGGCGGCAAGTTCGGCGACGGCGGCTACAAGGTTTCTTCGGGGCTGCACGGCGTGGGCCTCTCGGTGGTCAATGCGCTCTCGGTTCACCTGCGCGCCGAGGTGCGCCGCCACGATAAGCTCTGGGTGCAAGAGTATGTCATCGGCAAGCCGAAAGCCCAGGTGCGATCCATCGGCCCCGCTGAGGGCACCGGCACTTCGATCCACTTTATGCCCGACACCACGATTTTCAAAGAGGGGATTGACTACAACTTCCAGGTGCTGGCCCAGCGCTTCCGCGAGATGGCCTATCTCACCAAGGGGCTGAGCATCAAGTTCATGGACGAGCGCGACGGGCAGGAGGTCAACTTTTACTTCGAGGGCGGCATCGTCAGCTATGTGCGCCACCTCAACAAAGGCAAGGGGACCCTGCACAAGCCGCCGTTCTACGCCGAGCGCACGGTCAACGAGGTGGCGGTCGAGGTGGCGATGCAGTACACCGAAACCTACGACACTGACTCGGTCTATCCCTTCGCCAACAACATCAACAACACCGACGGCGGCGCACACCTCTCGGGCTTTCGCACGGCCCTGACCCGCGTGATCAACACCTACGCCCGCGCCAAGAACATCCTCAAGGAGAACGAGGTCAACCTGACCGGCGACGATGTGCGCGAGGGGCTGACCGCCGTGATCAGCGTGAAGCTGAAAGACCCGCTCTTCAGCTCGCAGACCAAAGAGAAGCTGGTCAGCCCCGAGGCGGCGGGCGCCGTCGGCACCGTGATTGGCGACGCCTTTGGCACGTGGCTCGACGAGAACCCCGGCGAGGCCCGTCGGATCATCGAAAAGACTCTTATGGCCGCCCGTACCCGCCTGGCGGTTCAGAAGGTCAAAGAGACCGTTCGCAAGAGTGCGATGGAGGGCTTCGCGCTGCCCGGCAAGCTGGCCGACTGCTCGGACAGCAACCCGGCGCACTGCGAACTCTACATCGTCGAGGGCGACTCCGCCGGTGGCACCGCCAAGCAGGGCCGCGACCGCCGTTTCCAGGCCATTCTGCCGCTGCGTGGCAAGATCCTCAACGTCGAGAAGAGCCGCCTCGACAAGATGCTCTCGAACGCTGAGGTGCGGAACCTGATTACGGCGATTGGCACGCCGATTGGCGAGCAGTTCAATGCCGAGAAGCTGCGCTACCACCGCGTCATTCTGATGGCCGACGCCGACGTGGACGGCAGCCACATTCGCACGCTGTTGCTGACTTTCTTCTTCCGCCACATGCGCCAGATGATCACCAGCGGGCATCTCTTCATCGCCCAGCCGCCGCTCTACCGCATTAAGCACGGCAAAGAGCAAGTCTACACCTACTCGGACGGCGAGCGTGACGCCTACCTGGGCAAGCTGAGCGACACCGAGCGCCAGCGCACCGGCATCCAGCGCTACAAGGGTCTGGGCGAGATGAACGCCGAGCAGCTCTGGGAGACGACGCTCAACCCGGCGAACCGGGTCATTCTGCAGGTCAACCTTGAAGACGCCCAACTCGCCGATGAGACGTTCACGATGCTGATGGGCGACCTGGTGCCGCCGCGCAAGCGCTTCATCCTGACGCACGCGGCGGAGGTGCGGGATCTGGACGTGTAGGTGAGTTGTTTGTTGGTATAGCAATCCTCTTGGAATCGTAAAGAGGAGTCAAGGCTTTAGCCGGCTGAAGCCTTGACTCCCCTTCACAACCAGTTTAGGACTGCTATATCTAACACACCAAATGAGCAGGGAACCAGACGAAACGAGCGGCTATATCACACCAAATGAACAGGCCGCCTTGGCGCTACCACAGCGACCGGGGCGGCCTCACAGTTAGTCGGATTATCGCGTCGTAGACCACTGCTGAATGCTTGGAAAAACACTGTGACTACCACAGCCGTCTCGCTGTTCGCCCCCGGAACCATCATCAACACTCGTTACGAATTGCACAGTATGCTTGACCGTGGCGGGATGGGTGAGGTGTACCAGGCGCATGATCGCTTTCTGAATCGCCCGATTGCGCTGAAAGTCATGCTTCCCGGTATGGATGCGAAACGGTTTGTCAAGGAAGCGCAGGCGCAGGCGCAATTCACGCATGATGCCTTGCTGACGGTGTGGGATGTCGGCGTCGATGCGATAACCACCACGCCATTTTTTACCATGCCGTTGATGCATGGTTCACTTGAAAGCGTCGTGCATCCCCCACTTGCCCCGGCTGAGGTGGTTGCGTGGCTCACTCCGGTTGCCGAAGGCTTAGATTATTTGCATGGGCGTGGCTTGATTCACCGCGATCTCAAACCGGCAAATTTGCTTGTCACTCCCGAGGGAAAGATCAAGCTTGCCGATTTTGGGCTGATCAAAGATTTGAGTTTGGGTCTGACCGCATCGCGGGGCTGGGGAACGCCAATGTTCATGGCCCCCGAACAGATCGAGCTGAAACAGATTAGTCCGGCAACCGATGTGTATGCGTTAGGGGTGATTGCCTACCTTCTGCTCACGGCGCAATATCCGTACAAGTCCCCGGTTGATTGTCTCGCCAAAAAGCCGAAGGCGCTGCGCCGTTGGATTGCCTCGATTCCGCCGACTGTTGAGGCTGTGGTACTCAAGGCGCTTGCACGTCAGCCAGCCCATCGCTATGCGAGCGCAGGCGCGTTCATTGCCGATCTTGCGGCGGCACTCGCTCCCGCGCCGAGTGTGTCTGTGCCCATAGCGCCCGCCACCGTCGCCCCGGTCGCCGCCGGGACGGTCACGGTTGTCGTCGCAGCTAAGGCGACGCTTGCGGCTGCGGTCACGCGGTTTCTTGATCAGGTCGAAAAAGATGTGAAGCACGGGCATGCCACCGAACACACCTATCGTCCCTATCTCAAAGCGTTGTGTGAAGCGTGTGTGCAGGATCTGGTTGCGACGAACGAGCCGAAGCGTATTGCAGCGGGCGCGCCTGATCTCTGGCTCACTGTCAATGATCTGCCGGTCGGGCATATCGAAGCAAAAGATGTCGGGAGTGACCTGGCGAAGATGGTGGCGGACAGTGAGAAGTCTGCGCCGCGTAGTCGTGAGGGCAGGCAACTTGCGCGTTACCGTGCCGCACTGCCGCGCCTCTTGCTTACCGACTGCCTGGAATGGCGTTGGTTTGCCGGGGGCGCGCCGCATCCTGCGACGCCGATTCGCCTCGCAACCTGGGATGGGGCAAAACTCCACCGCTCGGCGACGGCGGTTGCTGATTTCACCACCGTGATTCAGGCGTTCTTCCAGAGCCAGTACCCCGCCGTCAACACGCCCGCTGAGTTGGCCGCACGCATGGCGCACCTCGGCAAACTCTTAAATGAGACGACATTGGCGGCATTGCAAGCGGGAACTGCCAGCGATAATGCGTATCTGATCGCGCAACGTGATGTCCTGCGTGACCAATTACTCCCTGGCCTCGACAACCAGGATTTTGCCGATCTGTACGCACAGACGATTGCCTATGGCTTGTTCGCAGCGCGGGTGACGGCCCTGGAAACGCCGGGTATGCTGGGCGTTCCGTTTACGCTTCAGCAGGCAGCCTTTCTTATTCCGCCCGCTATCCCGTTCCTGCGCCGCTTCTTCTCCGAGATTGCCGGCCCTAGTCTTGATGAGCGGGTGGCCTGGATTGTCGAAGACCTCGTGCGTCTGCTCGATGCCACGGACATTGGCGCGGTGATGCATGGCTTTGGCACGGCCACCAAGCAAACCGATGTGGTGATTCATTTCTACGAAACCTTCCTTGATGCCTATAACCCG
>CAIWXH010000354.1 GCA_903916565.1 uncultured Oscillochloris sp.
GCGACGTTATACAGGTTCTTGGAGGCGAAGGCCGCCGCATCCAACGCCGCAAAGCGCGGGTCAGATCGGCTGATGCGGGTGTGTTCGACAAGCTGCATAGAAGGAGTGTTCAAACAGATGTACGCATAGGCACAGTATACCGGGAATGGCGCTTTTCCGCAATAGGACGCGATAAAACGCTATGAAACGTAATGGTTCTTATGAACGCAAACAATACTGCCTGTCCTTTCGTGAGCCGAAGGGATTGGGATGCCATCGGCAGTGTCGCGCAATGCGGGCGCTCCTCACAGGGCAAGAGTTTGTAACCCTCTTGCACCCATCAAGGGCAGCAAATTATGAGCGCGAGTGTGATCGAACACCTGCGACGGCTGGATGTTTTCGCTGGCCTAAGTGACGAAGATCTGCTTCAGGTTGCGACGATCTCTAAGCCACGGCGTCTTGCGGCTGGCCAAGTCATTTTCGAGGAAGGTGCCGACGGTGACGAGCTGATGGTGATCCTCAATGGATGTGTGCGTGTCTCGTTGAACACGCGCCTGCCGCAGGGCAACATCGTGCCAAGCACCATTAATATGCTCTACGCGGGCCAGAGCTTCGGCGAGATGGTGTTGCTTGGCGGCGCGACCCGTTCGGCCACGATCACCGCTGTTGACCCCTGTACGCTGCTGGTCATCCGTGAGCGCGACTTTGCAAACCTTTGTGAGTGCAATCCCCGTATCGGCTATCGGGTGATGCGGAATATGGCCTCGGATTTGGCCTATAAGCTCCGCTCCTCCAACCTGCTCCTCCGTGGCAACATTCGCTGGCAGCAGGGTGAGCTAGGCCGCCGGAGCTAACGGCGCTCTACGGTGCTGCGCCGGGGTGTGGTTTTTCGCCAGGGCTTGGCCCCGACGCCCCGCATTGACATGCAGACAATCCTGATGGTTGAAGATGAGCCTGCCATCGTGGCCGCCGTGCGCGAGCGCCTCGACCGCGAGGGCTTTGCCGTGCTGACGGCCACAAGCGGCGAGGCGGCGCTTGTTACACTCGCCGAGGCTAGGCCGGACTTGCTGCTGATTGATGTGGGCCTGCCTGGAATTGACGGCTTCGAGCTGCTGCGCCGTATCCGCGCCCAAGCGCTTGACCTCCCGGTGATGCTGCTCACTGCGCGTGGTGACGAAATCGACCGGGTCGTCGGCCTTGAGCTTGGCGCTGACGACTATGTGGTCAAGCCGTTTTCGGTGCGCGAACTGGCCGCCCGCGTGCGCGCCCTCCTCCGGCGGGTCGCCGAGGTCGCCGCCCTCCGCGCCCAGGTCGCGGCGGGCCAGGGCACCGCACCACAAGCCCCGGTCGGCCTCATGATTGATCAGGCCCGCCGTCGCGCCACCTTGGGCACCACCTCGCTCGATCTGCGCCCCCGCGAGTTCGACCTGCTCGCCTTCCTCGTCCGTCACCCCGGCCAAGTCTTCAGCCGCGAGGCGCTGCTGCGCCACGTCTGGGGCCAGGCGGATTTCCTCGACGCCCGCACCGTTGATGTTCACATTCGCCGCCTGCGCGCCCACCTTGCCGAACTCGACCCCGCCGCCGCCGAGTTGATCCAGACCGAGCGGGGCGTCGGCTACAGGTTCGTCGCGCAGTAGCGCTGATATAAGTTTTTGGGCCATACCGCAGAAATAACGCTGTGAGGATGTCATGCTGAATACAGCGAAGCATCCCGGTTGGAACCCTGCGCTGCGATCCTCAGAAACATACCGCCAAAGACCTGTCAGGTGCCGCACCTGACAGGTCTAGGGGGTTGCTCCCGACACCATTGGCCGTCGGCCATCAGCTACTCAGGGTGACCGCGTTTCTCTACTGCGTTTTTGGTGTATTCCGACACTGCCCGCCACCCCACGCGCTGCCGATCTTACTCATCCCAGGTGAACTGCGCCATGCAGCGCTGGTTCGGCCCCACCGACTCGTCCAGCGTGGCGCTCAAAACAATCGCTGCTGGCGTGGGGCAGCGCCAGGGTGGGGCGGCTGCTGGCCCTTCAGCGCATACGCCAGTAGGTCGGTGATCGCCAGTTCCGCAGCCCACTGGCGGAGGTAGGCGTGATTGAGCGCATCGTCCTGCACCCGCAAAATGGCCTGCACGTCGCGCCACTGACGGTCGGACGGCGCCAGTTTGTACCACTCCAGCTTCGCCAATACCGTGTCTTCGGCGCTCGCCACCCGCAGCGTTCCGCCTGGCTCACCGGGGATGTCCACCACCTGCGCCCGCTGGAACTGTGCCACCTCAAAGGGTCAATGTCACGGGTTGTGCGGTACTCGCCGTGGACGACCGCCGCAACAGAGCCGACGACAAGGTAGGGGATCGCCTGGGCGTCAAGGAATGCGCCAACCCGCAGCGCCAGGGCCAGGGGATCAACCGGCGTTGGCATAAGCGCCAATCCTTGCAGCAAGGCGGCGCCGTAGGGGCGTTGCTCAGGCGTAAGCCGTTGGAGCGCCAGCGCATACCCCAACTCGTGTGCGCTGGCCGCTGGCTTTCGCCGCTGGATGCCCGCCAGCGCCAGCCGGTCAGCCATGCGGTTCATGTCGCGGGCCAGCTCTAGCTTCCGGGCAGGCGAGAGCAAACGGAGGGCGGCGATCACCGCCGCTTCGACATGGGCTGGCGTGTCAGCGGCGAGCGGCTGGAACATTGTTCTGCCTTGTACCTACACAACGAAAGGTCAGTTCGCTTCGTCTGTCCCTGCTGGGTGAAACGGCCATTCCGGCAGCACGCCATCAATCTCATCCATCACGCGCCGCGTTTCGCGTAGTGCGGCGATCAGCCGCGTGTAGTGTCGAATGTCGTCAATGGGCAACGTGCGCCCTTTGCGATCATCAAGCCACTTCTGGGCGGGCCGGTAGCCACCGACCTGCATTGTCCATACCTCCGGCGCAACCCCGGCAAAGTATTGATCAGCGTTGATATAGACCCGCCCTGCATTGCCGTTCACCGGCGAGGGTGGGTCATACCGCACCCGCTCAATCTCGTCACTGCCGCTCACCAGATAGTTGACCCCAAGCTGTGCCGGGCCGAACACGGCGACGCCACCTGCGCCGCCCACGCCCTTCGCGCCGGTACTACGCAGCAAATGCAGATCAACCAGTTCCGCGCCTTTGGCTGCCAACGTCCAGAACAGATCCGCAGCGGGCGGCAGCGGGATGCGCGGAAAGTCTGCTTTGAGGAAGCCCTCGTAGCGGGCGCGGTAGCTGGGGCTGTGCAAAATGGCGTAGATGTAGTGAAACACATCCTCCGGCCCAAATGTCACCTTCCCATCGCCGCGCCCGTCACCAAGTGCCGTAAGCCCCGTCGCTGCAGCCAGCGCCCCAACAAACTCCTTGCTGAGATTGGCCTCGCGGTGATCCTTGGTGTAGAGGCCGCTGGCGATCTGTTGCTCCGGGGGGTAGGTGTAGAGC
>CAIWXH010000355.1 GCA_903916565.1 uncultured Oscillochloris sp.
CGCCCGGTTCACCACCACCGTGAAGCTGATCGTCTTACTCGTGTTCAGCCCCAGGTCGCTTGGCCCCCAGGTGATCGTGCGGCCCGTGATGGTCGCGGTGTCTTGCGTCAGCCACGTCCCGAAGGTCAGGCTGATTGGCAGTGTGACTGTGATGGTGCCCTGTTTGAGCGCCTGTTCCGCGCCGTTGCCCAGCGTCAGTTGGTAGGTGAGCGTCTGGCCGGGCAGGACTGCGGTGCGGTTGTTATCTACCTGCTGCATCAGGAACGGGAAGGCCAAGTTCGCCACGCGCACCTGCACCTCCGAACTGACGCTGAACGCGCCGTCTTGCACCGTGTAGCTGAAGCTGTCGTTGCCCAAGAAATCAGTCGTCGGCGTGTAGATGATGGTGTCGCCGACCAGCGTGGCGCTGCCGTGCTGCGGCGTGCCGATGTTCAGCGTGATGGGGCTGCCGTCGGCGTTGCTGATGCCCAACAGCAGCGGCGCGATGCTGAGCGGGGTATTCGATGGCGTAGTCATGCTGATCGCCGTCAGGCTCGGCGGGCCATTCAGGCTAAAGGCCACTTGGGCGCTATCGCTGGCATTCCCCAAGCTGTACGCGGCGGTGTTGACGATGCTTTGCCCCAGGTAGGGGGCTGCGTTGCTGGTATTCACCGTAAAGCTGATCGTGGCGCTGCCACCGACCGCAATGTCTGCGGGCTGCCAATTGATCCGCGTGCCGTCGAAGCTGGCGTTGGCATTGTCCTGGCTCACCCAAGTGGCAAAGGTGACGCCCAAGGGCAGCGTGTCGCTGACTACCACGCCACTAGCGGGTGCCTGACCCGCGTTGTGCAGGGTGAGGGTGTAGGTGATGGGCGTACCGCCGGGGATGTTCTGGAGGCCGACCGGCGAGCTGGCCCGCGTCTCGATCCAGACGCTGGTGGGCACCGGGAAGAGCGCATATTCACCCACGCGAGTGAGCGTAAAGCTGCGCGTGGTCGCCGTCTGCCCTGCGGTCGTGACGCCCTCGGTCGTCCAGACCCCGGCGGTAGCGTCGAAGCGGCGCAGTTCCAGAGTCTGGGTGCCATCGCTGGCATAGGGAATGGTCAGCGTAACCGGCACGTCGAAGGCAAAATCAGGCAACGCTTGGGCGGTGCCGTTGCTCTGGGCGCTCGGCTTGAAGAGCAACTCAGGTGCCCGAAAACGAGACGCAGTGAGTGTAAACGTTTGGGCGGTGCCATTGCTCTGGGCGCTCGGCTTGAAGCGCAACGCAGTTGCCTGAAAACGCGCTACGGTGAGCGCAGGCGCGGTCGCAACCGCCGGGTCGTAGAAAAGCCAGGTGGGCTGGGCCATCGCCCCGGTAGGCAGATCGAGGGTGACGGTTCCCCCTGCGGTGTCCCAACTCAACGTCTGGCTGGCGAGGGTGGCCTCCGAAAGCGCGGCAGTTGTCGTGCTACCCGCAAGCTTGCCCGTAAACTCGTAGGCTCCCACGGTGCAAGGGGTGTTGCGCGTCACACCGACGAGGTCGGTGGCGGGGCAGCCGGTGCCGATTTGCAGCCCCGTATTGTCGGTGAGCTTCCCATTGGCATCCAACTTCACCTGGGCGGCGCTGGTGGTGTTCGGACTCAGCCAACTCGTCGTGAGCTTCACAGTGCTGTCGGTGGTGGTGTCAGTCTGGTGCGTGGACGTCTTCGTGCGGGCAGTATTGCCATCCACCAGACTGTTGATGAGCGTAATCGGCCCACCGGTATACACTCCACCGCCGCTGTTGGCGCTATTGTTCCATATGGTGAGATTCTTCAGCGTCGGGTTGCCGTCCTCGTTGTACAGCCCGCCGCCACCGCTGACGGCGCTATTGCCACTGAAGATGACATTTATCAGTGTCGGGTTGCCGGAGAAGATGCTCATCCCGCCGCCGTAGGTGCCAGCACTATTGCCACTGAAGGTAACATTCGTCAGCGTCGGATTGTTGCTGCCGAAGTTGTACATCCCGCCGCCTTCGGAGGACGCACGATTGCCACTGAAGGTGACATTCGTCAGCGTCGGGTTGCCGGAGAAGATGCTCATCCCGCCGCCGGCGGAAGCGCGATTGCCACTAAAGGCGACATTCGTCAGCGTCGGGTTGCTGCGGTAGTTATACATCCCGCCGCCTTCGGAGGACGCACGATTGCCACTGAAGGTGACATTCGTCAGCGTCGGGTTGCTGCGGTAGTTATACATCCCGCCGCCAGAGGTTTTGGCGCGATTGCCACTGAAGGTGACATTCGTCAGTGTTGGGTTGCTGTAGTCGTTGTACATCCCGCCGCCGCTGACGGGTGCTTGGCCCGCCGTGATGGTGACTCCGTCCAGCACCGTTGTTGATACAACCCGGCGGCTCGACACGACATGAACGGCGTTGGTGCCAACGATTTCACTCGTGTCAGTCACAACCCCGGTGCTATCAGTGGTATCGTTCTGTCGCAGATCGCCACTCAACACCGTCAGGTTGGCCGTCCAATTACGTTGGTCGCGGCTGGTCTCCGTGCCGCTAAAGCCCCCGTAAAGCGCGACCATAGCATTGACCATGAAGGTCGAGGCGGCGGCATTATCCGTTTGCCCCGTCCCCTCATCGGGATAGTACACCCCCTTGGCAACCCAAATCTCCGTGCCCGCCGACGCAGCGGCGAGGGCGTCTTGCAACTTCGGGTAGGCATTCGCCCACGAAGCGCCATTCCCCGTGCCCGTGGCGGCGGCGTTGACGTAGAGCAGTTTGGGTGCGGTCGGCGGCATGGGCGTGACGGTCGGCGGCATGGGCGTGGCGGTGGGCGGCATGGGCGTGGCGGTGGGTGGCACCGGCGTGGCGGTGGGTGGCACCGGCGTGGCGGTGGGTGGCACCGGCGTGGCGGTCGGCGCGGGTGCGCTGTTGAACGCCTTCACGCCCTTCAGCTCGATATACGTTGGGAAGAGTTGGGTGCCATCATTACGCACCGCAAGGCGGAGGTAGCGCGTCGAGAAGGCGGGCACGCTGATTTTCGTCGGATTGGCGATCCGATTATTGGCTGTGTCATTCAGGCCGACACCGACCGGACTCTCCGCAGCCACTGCGACCCACGCCGCATCACTCGCCAGCGGCGCGGTCGCGCCCGTCGCACTATGGCGGAAAAACTGGATGTGGGTCGCCTTGCCATCGGAGAAGGTCTGAAAGACACTGAACGAATCCAGCGTGCGAACCTGTTGCAGATCGACCACCAGGATGCCGACCCCGGCACCGGGGGTTGGGCTATTCGTCCAGGTCGTGGTCGCGGCGGCACCAATGGTCGTATCCCAGAAATCGGGACTATCCACCGAGACGCCCTGATCGTAGAGCGCCTGGGGGGCCTGCCACAAGCCAGTCCATGTGGTGAGATTGGTGTTGAAGGACGTGGCCCCCGAAGCCACGGCAATCTCCACCGGGATGGCGCGGGGCGTGGTTGCGGCTGGCCCGCCGCGCAGCAGATTGGTGCCCGTTTGGGCATGGAGATCGCCGCGCAGCGTGTGGTTTAGCAGCAGGAGACTGGCGAGACAGAGCAGGGCGACCGTCAGATAGCGGGTGAGGGCCGACTTCGGCGGGTGGTGGGTTGAGCCGTGCATGGGAACCTCCTCAAACAGTGGGGGCGGCGGATGGGCGGGGCGGCGGGGCGGGTTGGGTGCCAGGGAATTGTCCTTTCGTGTCGGGGGCGCTGCTCTGATCCATCGCGCCCCTCTACGATACACCCGCATACCCGCCGATCCGGCCTCCAAAAGTGCATAAAAAGTACACGCTTGGGGCGCTCCAAGGGCCGCAAATGGGCATCCACGCCATTTGTCAAGGGGTAAAAGTGCATAAAAAGTACACGCTTGGGGCAAAAACGGGCTACGGCCCCACGCCCGGTGGCTGAAGCCACGGGCTACGTCATGCGAAGCCCGCTGAAGCGGGCTGCCGAGCCTGCGAAGGCAGGCTTCGTAGCACAGAGCCGGGGGCTTCAGCCCCCCGGCGGTGTGAAGGCCACCCCGCGTTTGCCAATGGTACAATCCAAGCCACGGGGCCAACCGCCGCCGCCGCCGCGAGAAAGGATTGACGATGACCACCGCACTCTTTGAGCAAACGCTGACGTTGGCGCGTCAGCTTACGGTACACGAGCAGGCTCGCCTGATTGGGGCGCTGGCCGAAGTGTTGGCGGCGCAGCCGTCCACGCCACCCATAGCAGGCGTCGCGACTGTGCCGACGGCCTGGGCGCGCTTGTTCGCGTTCAGTGACGAGCTTCGCGCCACCTACCCAGAGGCCAATCCGGCGGCGCGACTTGACGCGGATCGTCGTGAGCGTGAGGCTGGCCTGCGTGCCCACATGGGAGCAGACGATGTACACGCTTGACGCCAACATTTTTGTGCGCGACGCTGATCCGCGTGATCCCGACCATCGCACGTGTCGGGCGCTGCTTGAGCGCTTGGCCAGCACCAGCACGCCGGTGACGATGCCGTGGCTTGTCTTGGCCGAAGTCGCCGGTGCCCTCAGCCGTGAGTTTCGCGATCCGCTGCGGGCGCGGATCTTCACAGATTTGTTGACGACGCTGCCGAATGTGACGTTGGTCGCGCTTGACGCAGGGTTGGCACAGGAAGCGGCCTATGTGGCCGCCGACCGCGCCATCCGTGGTGCCGATGCGGTCTACGTGGCGGTGGCGCGGCGGTACGGCTGTGCGCTGGTCTCGCTTGACCGCGAACAGCGCGAGCGTGCCGCGCTGCTCGTGCCTACGCTAACCCCGGCAGCGGCGCTGGCGGCGCTTGACGCCCAGCCGTAACATGCTGGCGCATCGAAGCAGAGCCGCCCCGGCGGGGCGGCTCTGTTCGGCCTAAAACCTGAAACCCAGCCCCTAAAACCTTCGCTTACCCCATTGCTCACAAGTTAAGGATTTCGCCGCGTTGTCAAGGCCCAAACCGTTCGCAAACCCGCCCGCCCGGTGGCTAAAGCCACGGGCTACGGGGAACGAAGGCCGCCTACGCGGCCTCGCGGAGCCTGCGAAGGCAGGCTTCGTCAACGCAGAGCCGGGGACTTCAGTCCCCCGGCGGGCGAAGGAACGCCGCTTGACCACCTTGGCGAAACCTTAACTTGTGAGCTATGCGCTTACCCCGGTTCCCACAGCGTAATCGCCCCATCGCCGCCGCCCGAGGCCAGCAAGGCACCAGTTGGGCTAAAGGCGATGCGGAGGACACCGCTGCTGTGGCCGGTCAGCACCTGACACAGCGCCCCGTCCGATGCCCGCCACAGCCTGATGCTGCCGTCTACGCCGCCCGAGGCCACCACCAGCCCATCAGGGTGAATCGCCACGCTGCGAATCGCGTTCTGGTGGCCGCGCAACTGATGGCGCAACTCGCCGCTTTCGCCGTCCCACAAACAAACCACCCCGTCGGCGCTGCCCGAGGCCAGCAGCGAGCCATCGAGGCTGTAGGCGAGACACGAAACGCTGTCGCGGTGACCGTCGAGCGTCGCCTGGAGCTTGCCCAAATAATCGTAGAGCCGCACGCGCCGGTCGTCGCAGCCCACCGCGAGCATCCCGCCGTCGGGCCGCACGGCCAGGGCGATGCCGCCGCCCTGCACGGCGATGCGGGAGATCATACCGCCGTCGCTGACCCGCCAGTAGCGGATCGCCGAGTCGTTGCCGTTGGTGATCAGCATCTGCCCGTCGGGGTTGAAGAAGGCGCTCTCTTGGTAGCCGCCCTTGCCGCGCATCGTCTGCACGAGCTTGCCGCCCCGCGCACCCCAGATCTTCACGCTCTCGTCGCTGCTGGTGGCGGCGATCAGCAGCCCGTCGTGGCTGTAGCTGAGGCTCAGGACATTGCCGGCATGTTCGTCGAGGATGCCGGTGGCGCTGCCGTCGGCGACGTGCCACAGGCGCACCATCTGATCCCAGCCGCCCGAGACAAGCTGCTGGCCGGTGGGGCTGAAGTCGAGCGCCCAGGTGCCGCCCTTGTGGGCGCTGATCGTGCGCGCCGGACGGACGCCCCCGCCCTCCCATTCAAGGCTGCGCTGACCGGCGACGGTGCGAAGCCAGAAGGCTCGCCAGCGCGAAATCTGGGCTTGGAGTTCGACACGGAACCCGGCGCCCGAGCGATCTTTGATCACACAGGCACCCTTCAGACGCCCGCTGTCCGTGGCGCGGCGCATATCGGCGGTCAGCTTGAGGCGCTGCTCGCGACCGGGTGGCATGCTCAGGCTGAGCAGCGCGGGCACGGCCCACGGGGGCGCGGCGACCGTGACACGCACGTAGCGGCGCCCCGCGTTCGTGATCAGCACCCACTCGTCGCGGCGCTCGTCGAGCGCCATGGTGCCAAAGTCAATGGTGGTGCGATCAGCGGTGATGCGCGGGCGCTCAACCCCAAAGCCGCTAGGGTCAAGGGTCGCCAGCAGCGCATCGAGGCCAGCGTGCTGGTCGCCCGCGTTGCGCCCGAGCACGGCGCGCATATCGGCGGCTAGCTTGTTGCGGCCCCAGAGTTGCTCGACCTGCTCGGGCAGGGTGCCGTAAAGCCACGTGGCCGCTTGCGCCCAATGCTCTTCGCCCCAGATCACCAGCGCATGTTCATCGGCGATGACGGTGCCGTCGGGCGCTTGCAAATCGGCGCGCGCTGCCGGGGCCAGCATCTTTTCGAGCGTGGCGAACAGCTCGGCGGCGGTGGGCCGATCCTCGGGCCGAAAGGCCAAGCCGCGCATCACGAGCGTCTCGATGTCCGGGTGAATGCTCGGGTTAAGCGCCCGCACCGGCGGGAAGGGATTCTTCGCGCCGTTCAGGAACTCGGGCAGGTCGGCTTTGGTGAGAACGGCCTGGTAGCCGGTGAGCAGCAGGTGCAGCGTGACCGCCAGCGCGTAGACATCCGAGCGCGGTTCGGCCTTGCCGCGCCACTGCTCGGGCGGCGTATAGCCGAGCGTGCCGGCCAGTTGCGTGTGGCGCGGGTCAAGCTCCACATTCAGCGGGGCCGAGCGCGAGAGGCCAAAGTCGATCAGCCAGACCCGCCCGGCGCTGTCAATCAGAATATTGCCCGGTTTCACATCACGGTGCAGCACCGGCTCGGGGCGGCGGGCGTGCATATAGGCCAGCGCCGAAGCGACATCGCGGGTGATCGTCAGCGCCTCAGCGACGGCCAAGCGCCCATGCTGCTCGCGCAGAATCTGGCCCAGGTCGCGCCCCTCGACATACTTCATCACCAGGAAACTTTGGTCTGGCAAAAATTCGTAGATCTCGGGGATATTGGGGTGGCCCGGCGTGTTCAGCGTGACCAGCGACTGCGCCTCGCGCCGAAAATTGTTGACCGCCGCCTCGCGGGTGCGGGCGCTCCAGGCGGCATTCGGCACCTGGCGCTTCGCCACGCAGTAGCGGTTCAACTGGCTGTCGAAGACCAGATAGGCTTGGCCGAAGCCGCCCCGCCCAACCGCGTGATCGACCGTGTAGCGCCCGCCGGGGTCAATCGTGGTACCAGGCTCTAAATCAGCGTCTGGCTCCACGGCCAGCGCGGGGGCAGCGGCGGGCGGCGGGATGGCCGAGCGGTCGCTCAGGGGGCGGGTCACGCCAAGGGGTGCGCCGCACGCATTGCAGAAGCGCGAGCCGGGGGGATTCAGATGGCCGCAGGCGCGGCATTTGATCTGAGCGATGTTCATAGGTTGAAGGGGGGGCAGCACGCTGCGCCCCTACCCTGTGCCGCGCACGAAGATGTTGGGCCAGGCGCGGAAGCGCGTGAGGAAAGTGTCACGCCTGGTCTCACTGCCATTCTGCATGATCACCCGGTCAACGGTCAGATCGCGCCCACCACGGGCGACATCACTCTGATGAACGCTGCCACGCGGCAGACTCGCATCATCCACATAGACTGGCTGGCTGGGCGCGCGCACCTCGTTGCTGACCACGGGGCCTTCGAGGCGCACTTCGCGGGCCGGGCGCGTCCCGTAGAAGCGCACCGTCAGCACCTGCGCCGCCTCGTCCACCTCGGCCTGCAGCAGCAGCCAGTTGCCGGTGTCGTTGAGAAACTTCAGGTCGGCGACGCCCGTGTAGATCGCGGCGTCAAGCCCTTGGCCGTCACCGGCAGCGCCCAGGCCGAAGCGGTCGTACCAACTGATGTAGAAGGCGTGCGCGTGGCGTTCCGTCACCGGCAGACCCGCCCAGAAAGCGCCGCGAAAAACCGTCGTCGAGACCTGACAGACGCCGCCGCCCCATTCAAGCTGGGTGCGATTGCCGATGATCGCGTAGCCCTCGACAAAGCCGTTGGCGGCATCAACCTCGCCAAGCTGCCGGTTGAAGGCGAACTCCTCGCCGGGGGC
>CAIWXH010000356.1 GCA_903916565.1 uncultured Oscillochloris sp.
CGCCCCGCGGGGGGGTCTCTCCACGCCCCCTGTCTTAATTCTTTACACTTTGTTGTTTCTTCATTGTTCTTCCCAACCCGCCGTACAGGATTCAGGAGCACAGAAGCCAGAAGCCAGCATTCAGCATCCAGAAGCCTTATTCCAAGAGCGCTCGGGACGAAAAACACCGAAAGGACCTGACGTTGTACCTGTAGACCGGGTAGATCCCGTTGCGGGCACCGCAGCACAAGTTTGCTAATTCAGCGTTATAATAGCTATATGACAGCAGTACATATGTGTTTTGTGTAAAGTCTTTCCGCGCCTCAACCAGCTCCGGTTCCTGATAGGGCGTACTTGTCCACTCCCACACATTGCCTGCCAGATCCAGCGCACCGCAGGTCGCCGCGCCCGCCGGGAAGCAGCCCACCGGCGTCGGTCGTCCGATCCCGGTATCGTTGTAGTTCGCCCGCTCGGCGTCCGGTGGTTCGTTCCCCCACGGGTAGCGCCGCTGATCAATCCCGCGTGCGGCCCGCTCCCACTCTAACGAGGTCGGCAACCGGATCGCATCACCGTTCGCCAGCCAACCCGCCGTCTGGCCCTGGGCCGTGAGCCATGCGCAATAGGCCACCGCTTCATACCAGCTTACGCCGACGACCGGCTGGGTTGGCTGGTTCCGCTCGGCGTTGTCCCAATAGGAGGGCTGCGTGCGGCTGCCTTTGTCCTGCCACCCGTTCTCCGTCCACCATTGCTGCTGCTGGTAGCCCCCGGCCTCAATAAAGCGGCGGTACTCGGTGTTCGTTACCGGGTAGCGCCCCACCCGGTAGGCGTAGGGCAGGGTCACTTGGCGTAAAGCGCCCTGGCGATCATCGCCAAACCAAAACGGCCCCGCGTCTATCGGGCACCAGTAGCCACCCAGGGGTGCATCGCCCGTCTGCACGTTGAGCAGACGCGGGTCGCCCACCTCGCCCAGCAGGGCGGCGGCGTTCAGGCGCAGGGGGAGCGGGCAAGCCATAGCCGATAGCCGATAGCCGATAGCCGATAGGGTATCGGCGATAGACGGGCGATGACGCACCAACGCCCCGTCTTCAATCATCACGGCGAGGAGGAGTTTGGCCGTCTCGTCCTCGGCACGGGCGCGGGGTTCCAGTTCAGCCAGGGCCGCCTCCCATTGGCCGCTGTCCAGCAGCAGTTGGGCCGGGTCGGGCGGTGGCTCGGTGGGCGGTGGTGGCTCGACCCGATCTGCCAATTCGGTCGTGAGGATCTGCACCAGCCGCCGGTTGCCAATCGCCTGTGCCGCCGTCTGGTAGCGCGTCGCCACCGCACGCCAGCGCGGTAGGTAATGCGGATGATCCAGCAACCGCAACGCCTGGGCGTAGCCCTCCTGCATCCGATCCTGGCGACCCACGGCTGCGCCCCAGGCGCCCAGAGCCACCCACGCCTCGGCGCTGGCGTCGGTGGCTGGTAGGTGGGACACCTGGGCCAGCGCCTCCCGGTAGTGGCTCTCGCCGTGGTTCAGACCGAGTGCCTGGGCAAGCTGGAACCGCAGCATCACGTGGTCTGTCGGGCGCGTTGCAGCGGCCAAGGCCCGCTCCAGCAGCGGTGCCGCCTCCGCCAGCCGTTCCAGTTCTAGCAGCAACGCCCCAGCGGCGGCGGGGTCATCCAGCACGTGTAGGCATGCCAGCGCCCGCTCAGGCAACCGCGCCCGCTGGAAACAGTCCAGCGCGGCACGGGGCTGATCAGCGGCAAGGTAGGCTTCCCCGGCGGCGGGCAGGTCGCCCATGGCCACGTAGCGCTGCGCGGCATCCGCGCTCGCCGCTGGGCTCCCAAAGCGCGCCAACACATCGGCGGCTGCCCGCTGGTCGCCCATGTGGTCGTAACACTCCACGGCTCGCTTCAGATAGAACTCACGGGGCATGTGTCGTTGGGTCATGGTGATTTTAGGTTTTAGATTTTAGATTTCGGGTTTTAGGTGTCAGGTGTCAGGTTTTGGGTGTAGAGCTATCGGCTATCGGCTATCGGCTATCGGCTATCGGCTATCGGCTATCGGCTATCGGCTATCGGCTATCGGCTATTGGCTCTGGTGTTGGCTCTGGTGTTGGCTCTGGCGTTAGGGGTACGGCAATGCCGACATCTTCGATCTCGGGCCGACGGAACAGGCGTCCGGCAATGGCGCGGGCGATTTTGTTGTGGTACTCCTCGGGCGCGGCGCGGTCGCCGTCATCAATGAGGAACTGCTCGATCTGGCCGGTGTCTTGGTTAAAACGGAAGCGGATGGTGATTGGTTTACGCTCGCTCATAACATATCTCCTCGCCCGTCCGGCGGCTATCGGCTATCGGCTATCGGCTATCGGCTATCGGCTATCGGCTATCGGCTATCGGCTATCGGCTATCGGCTATCGGCTATCGGCTATCGGCTATCGGCTATCGGCTATCGGCTATCGGC
>CAIWXH010000357.1 GCA_903916565.1 uncultured Oscillochloris sp.
CGTCGCGGCGACGTGTACCCTCGTCAGGCGGCAAGCCACCAACCGCGTCATACCACGCGGCGACAAAATGCCGCATCTGGCCGAGCGTCCAGTCCGCGAGGGTGACGCTCGGCCAGCCGGGAAGCTGCCACGCGGCATTCTGCGTGCCTTCGTAGGCCCGCACGCGACAGGAGACGACCATCCGACAAACCTGGTACTCGCGACGAAACGCCGTGACGGCCTGCACGACGAGCTGCCGTGAGCGCTCGCCGGCCACCTCGTCCAAGCCATCGAGCATGAGCAGCACGCGCCCGGCCTCCAGCTCGGTATGCACGGCCTCCGCCAACCCCTGGTAGCGCCCGCGCTCGCCGAGTTGGGCGGCGAGATAGTTCCAGAGATCGGCGGCACCCGCCGCCTGCGCGTGGTGCTCGGCAAGGTGTTTGGCGAAGGGGAGGATCGGGAGGAAGAGCGGCAGCAGGCGCGACCCACCATCGTCGGCGGACCAGCCCGGGAGCCGTTCAGACAACCGCACGGTGGCGTCCGTTGCGGCGTGGGCCAGGGTCAGGGCGAGGTAGCGCAGGGCGGTACTCTTCCCGCTGCCCGGCTCACCGAGCAGGACAAGCTGCGGGTTGGCGGCCATCGCCTCAGTGACAAGCTGCGGGCCAGCGAACTGGAGCCAGGGTAGTTCTTTGGTCAGCTCCGTCAGCCGCGCACGGCCCAGCGGCTCCAGGTCTTCCGTGAGCATCGCGGGGAGCGGGCCACGCATGGCGAGCCCGCTATCCGCCTGCCGTGCCGTGCGCTCGGCCTCGGTGGGCGGGTGCAGCAGGCGCACCCGGCGCTGCCAGGGGAGAATGTCGGCCCCGATATGGGCCTGCCAGAAGGCAGCAACATCCAGCTGCGCCAGCGCCGCGTCGGCGAAGCGCTCACGCGGCACCGGATCGGCGCTCGTCGCCAGTTCGGTGTAGACCATCTCCAGGCTCAGGGCAACCTGGTCGTGCAGATCCTGCTTATCGCGGAATGCCTGGAGCGGGAGGGCGTCGCAGGCGGTGACGACGCGCAGGAGGTAGGCATGCAGCACTGCGGCGTCGCTCTGGCTGCGCTGGCCGCCGATAAAGATGTGCCCATACTGGCTCCCAGCAATCGCCACCGCTACGTTGGCGTGTCCGGTGATGACCTGCGGCGTCGCGGTGGGGGCGGCTGGCGCAGGCGTGGCGTTGAGTAGTGCGTCTACCAGCGCAACACCGTGTTGTGCGCGCAGTCGATCCAGCTTTTGCGCGTACTCGTCCGCATCGAGTACGCCAGCGTCAAGGAGATCGCGGAGCTTCTGGAGGTTGGCGGCGAGATCGTCAGCCATCGGCACCCCTTGTCGTACGTCGAGGTGCGCCGCGCCCTGATGTTCGTGGCGCGCACGAGGCTCGCCCCTACTAGCCCTGACGCGACGCGGTGTTCTTTGGCCTGGGCCGAGACCCTGAACATAGCCGATAGACCGATAGCCGATACCAGACACGAGAACGTGCATCCAGCTATCTGGAGTGGCACCGCATCACGAATACGCTTACCGGTCAGCCTTCTATAAAATCTACCGTTACTGACTTCACTGGCACTATCGGCTATCGGCTATCGGCTATCGGCTATCGGCTATCGGCTATCGGCTATCGGTTATGAGATGCGGTCGCTCCGATCCGCTGATCGGAGTATAGCCGGTTCAGACGGTTGCGGCAATCCAGCCACCGAGCAATCGGCCAACCTCGTCGATGAACCGCGCGCCGTGTTCGTAGCGCCCCGGCTCGATAATGCCAAGGGTACGGCAGAGCCGCCAGTGCAGGCGTAGCTGCTCTAGCCGAATATCGGCC
>CAIWXH010000358.1 GCA_903916565.1 uncultured Oscillochloris sp.
AAGGGGACGAGGGGACGAGGAGCGCCTAGCGGCCTTGTCCCCTTGTCCCCTTGTCCCCTTGTCCCCTTGTCCCCTTGTCCCCTTGTCCCCTTGTCCCCTTGTCCCTTTGTCCCCTTGTCTGCGCTTAGAACTTCACCTGAAAGGCGCTCTTGCCAGCGTAGAGCGCAGCACCGCCCAACTCTTCCTCGATGCGAAGAAGCTGATTGTATTTGGCGATACGGTCGCTGCGGGCGGGGGCGCCGGTCTTAATCTGGCCCGCGTTCGTGGCGACCACGAGGTCGGCAATCGTCACGTCCTCGCTCTCGCCCGAGCGATGTGAGACGACCGCCGTCATCCCGTTGCGCTGGGCCAGCGTGATCGCGGCCAGCGTCTCGGTGAGGCTGCCGATCTGGTTCAGCTTGATCAGGATCGAGTTGCAGGCATTCTCGTCAATCGCGCGGCGCAGACGGGTCACATTGGTAACCAGGAAATCGTCGCCGACAAGCTGCACCTTATGGCCGAGCTTCGCATTCAGCAGCTTCCAGCCCTCCCAATCATCCTCAGCGATGCCGTCCTCAAGCGAGATCAGCGGATAACGGGCGGCGATGTCGGCCCAGTAGTCCACCATCTCGGCGCTCGTCAGCACCTTACCGTCGCGCTTGAGGTGGTAGTGGCCGTCCTTGTAAAGCTCGGTACAGGCCGGGTCCATCGCCAGCATCACCTGCTCGCCGGGGCGGTAGCCCGCCTTCTCGATAGCTTCCATAATCACCTGAAGGGGCGCCTCGTTCGACGGCAAGCTCGGGGCGAAACCGCCCTCGTCGCCGACCGTCGTGCTGAGGCCACGGTCGTGCAGCACCTTCTTGAGCGTCTGGTAAATCTCGCTGCCCCAGCGGATCGCCTCGCGGAAGCTCTCGGCACCCACAGGCATCACCATAAACTCTTGGAAATCGGTGCTGTTGGCGGCGTGCTGGCCGCCATTCATAATGTTCAGCATCGGCACCGGCAGGACGTGGGCGTACACGCCGCCCAGGTAGCGATAGAGCGGCAGCCCAAAGGCGCTGGCGGCGGCCTTCGCGGTGGCGAGCGAGACGCCCAGAATGGCGTTTGCGCCAAACTTGCTCTTATTCGGCGTCCCATCGAGCGCGTTCAGCTCATAGTCAATGCGTACCTGCTCGGCGGCGTCCAGGCCAACCAGCGCCTCGGCGATGTCCTCATTCACGGCGCGCACCGCCTTCAGCACGCCCTTGCCGCCAAAGCGGGACTTGTCACCGTCGCGCAGTTCCAGCGCCTCGTGGGCGCCGGTCGAGGCACCACTGGGCACAATCGCCCGCCCGATGTCGCCGCTCTCCAGGCGCACATCCACCTCTACAGTCGGGTTGCCGCGTGAGTCCAAAACCTCACGGGCGATAATCTCCTCAATCAGCGTGGACATAGTTTCTCCGCATATAGATGCTTGAAGACCAGGTCTCAGGTGCCGGGTTTCAGGTTTCAGTCCGCGCGCAGCAGAACGCTTTGCGTATGCCGAAACTGCAACGTCGCTCCGAACCCTGTCTAATGCTGGCGGCATCGGGCCGTCAGCGCCCGCCAGTATAGCATATTGGATCGAGTGACTTGGGGCGGGGTGTCGGGGGGCGGTTGCTGCACGCAATCGTTTGACACGCAGTAGAACATTAGTCATACTAGGACACGGCGGCGGAAATGTGCGGCAGGTTTTGTACCACGAAGCGCACGAAGTTCACGAAGGATGAAAACAGCCATTCACAGAAACTGAGACGCCTTGCGGCTTTGCGGCTTTGCGGCTTTGCGGCTTTGCGTGAGATTGTCCGGCCTTGCGGCTTTGCGGCCTTGCGGCTTTGTGCGCGATCCCCCCGGCTTGGTCAGCAGCCTAAACCGCCACCCAAAAGCAGCTATAATCTCACTAATCCTCCGCCTGACTGACGCAATGCCGTCAGCCCCAACCCCGCCCGAGGTGCGATGCTGATCTGCAAAGACGGGTGCGGCACCCACAACCCCGACACGGCAACCCAGTGCCAAGGCTGCCAGCGCAGCCTGCGCTCGGCGCTGCGCCTCTACAACCCCGGCACGCTCGTGCGCCACTACCGCATCGGGCAGATTATCGGCTGGGGCGGCTTTGGCGCAGTCTACAAGGCCGAGGACGCACGCCAGCCCGGTAGCCGCGTGGCGCTCAAAGAGAGCCTTGACCCCAGCGGGATGACCAGCTTCCAGGCCGAGTTTACGGCGCTGCAACAGCACCCGCACCCCCATCTGCCCCGCTACGAGGCGATGTTCGTCGAGCAGGGCAACGGCTATCTGGTGATGGAGTTTATCCCCGGCCAGAATCTTGAGGACGTGAGCGCGGCGGCGCATGGCCCGCTTGAAGAGACGCAGGTGTTGGGCTTCGCGCTGCAACTTTGTGAAGTGCTGGACTACCTGCATCGCCAAAGTCCACCGATTATCCATCGAGACATCAAGCCCGCCAATGTGCGCCTGACCCCAACCGGGCTGATCAAGTTGGTGGACTTCGGGCTATTCAAGCAGGGCACCGACAAAGTCATCTCGTCGCGCCTGGGCCTCAGCCCCGCCTACGCCCCCGCCGAACAGCACCCACTGCAACCCGGCCACACCGACCAGCGCAGCGACATCTACAGCTTAGGCGCAACGCTCTACCAACTGCTAACCGGGGAGTTGCCCGAGACTTCTTTTGACCGCATCGCAGCAACCAGCGACCCACTGGTGCCCCCGGCCCACCTGAACCCGCGCCTCTCGCCCCACATTGCGGCGGCCATCACCAAGGCGCTGAACCTCGCAATGACGGAGCGCTACCAGGACATTGCCAGCTTTCGCCAAGCGCTGTTGGGGCAAGCGCCCGTGGTGAGTGTGCCGCCGCCGAAACCGGCGCGTGCGCCGCAAGCGAAACCAACGCCAGCGCCGCCGCCGAAACCAACGCCTGCGCCGCCGCCGAAACCCGCGCCAGCGCCGCCGCCGAAACCCGCGCCAGCGCCGCAAGCGAAGCCCGCGCCTGCGCCGCCGCCGAAACCCGCGCCTGCGCCGCAAGTGAAGCCAACGCCCGCGCCGCCGCCGAAGCCAACGCCTGCGCCACAGCCGAAGCCAACGCCCGCGCCGCCGCCGAAGCCGGCCTATGTCGCAGCACCGACGCTACCCGTCTGGGTGCCTGAAATGGTCGAAGTGCCCGCTGG